>CBFHCJ010000349.1:0-7239 GCA_965654005.1 uncultured Streptomyces sp.
CGAGCTGGCCCCTCGCGGTCGACATCCCGAGATCGTCGCACGCGCCCTCGCCGGATGGCGGCTCGTGCCGGGCGCCCACACCACCGCGGGCCCGCACACACAGTGCGCGGGCGGTGGACGCTGTGTGCGGCGGGGGGGGGGTGTGTGGGGGCGGGGGGCCCGCCCGGCGGGGGCGGCCCCCACAGCCGTTTCCGCCGCCACGGGCGCCCTCAAACCGAGAACCGCGGTAACCGATCAGCGGCGTACGCCCACTGACCGCACCACGCGGCTGACCCACGGCGAACGGTCAGTCGTGCGCCGGGCTGCTGGTGAGCCGATGGTCGGCCAGGCTGAGCGCCTCGTCCACGACCCGGCGCAGATGGCCGTCGCGTAGCGAGTAGACCACGCGGCGGCCTTCCCTGCGCGTGTCGACCAGACCCGCGAGCCGGAGCCGCGCCAGGTGCTGGCTGACGGCGGGCCGGGCCGCGCCGCACGCCTCCGTGAGCGTCGAGACGTCGGCCTCACCACCGGTCAGGGCGTGCAGCAAGGCTAGGCGGGTGCGGTCGCCGAGCAGGGCCAGCAGCTCGGCTGCGAGCGCGAACTGCTCCTCGCCGGGGCTCCGGGGATGACCCTCGGTCGCGCCACCCGTGCGCGGCTGCATACGGTGTGCAGTTGATAGGTGCATGCGTGCGCTCATACGCACATAATGGCTCCGTGGGCACGTCCGCGTCCACTGCCACGCGGCGGAAGGAGGCCTTCGGATGAGACAGGAGCACCCCGGGCAGGAGCACGGTCCGGCACCGTCGTACGGCCACGACCACGGTCGCGGTCATAGTCATGGTCACGATCACCCGCAACCGCGCCCCCAGCCGAACCAGCACCCGCACCCGCACCACCAGCACTCACACGATCACCCGCACGATCACGGCCACGTCCACGACCTGCACCACTACCAGGACCACGACCACGGGCATCAAGACCCCCATGGCCCGCTCCCCCGCCTTCGCCACCTCCTCACCCCCCACTCCCACGAGACCGCCGACAAGCTCGACTCCGCGTTGGAGTCGTCCGCACGGGGCATGCGGGCGCTGTGGGTCTCGTTGGCCGTGCTCGGAGCGACGGCGCTGGCGCAGGCGGTCGTGGTCGTGATCTCCGGGTCGGTCGCGCTGCTCGGCGACACCGTGCACAACGCCGCCGACGCCTTGACCGCCGTGCCGCTCGGGATCGCCTTCGTCCTGGGCCGGCGCGCGGCCACACGCCGCTTCACCTACGGATACGGCCGCGCGGAGGACCTCGCCGGCATCGCGGTCGTGCTGACGATCGCCGCCTCCGCCGCCTTCACCGCCTGGAGTGCGGGCGAGCGGCTGCTGGACCCGCGTCCCATGCAGCACATCCCCGCCGTCGCCGTCGCGGCGGTCATCGGGTTCGCGGGCAACGAGTGGGTCGCCCGCCATCGCATCCGGGTGGGCCGCGCGATCGGCTCGGCGGCGCTGGTCGCCGACGGGCTGCACGCGCGGACCGACGGATTCACCTCACTCGCGGTGCTGGTCGGCGCGGGCGGTGCCGCGCTCGGATGGCACCTCGCCGACCCGATCGTGGGTCTGGCGATCACGGCCGCGATCGTCCTGGTGCTGCGGGACGCGGCACGCGAGGTGTTCCGGCGGGTGCTGGATGCCGTCGACCCGGTGCTGGTGGACCGGGCCGAGCAGGCGTTGCGGGAGGTGCCGGGTGTGCGGGAGGTCGGTGAGCTGCGACTGCGCTGGATCGGGCACCGGTTGCGCGCCGAGGTGGCGGTCGTGGTCGACGGGGAGGTGAGCGTGCGCCGGGCGCACAACATCGCGGTCGAGGCCGAACACGCCCTGCTGCACGCGGTCCCGAGCCTCACCGCTGCCCTGGTCCATGCCGACCCCGCGCCGGCACCGGGTCAGACGGATCCGCATCTGGCACTGGCGCATCACGGTCACACCCGAGCCTGAAGTCAGCAGGGCAGGCCCGGATCTGAAGTCAGTAGGGCAGGCCCGGGCCCGACACGGCGGTGCTCATAGGGCCGTCAGAGGCCCAGCCCCTCAAGCACCACCGCGTTCGCCAACTCCGCGAAGGCCTTCCCCGGCACCAGCAGCTTGCCCCGCCGCCGACCACTGCCGACCAGCACGTACGCCAGATCGACGACCGCCGAGTCCACCAACACCCGCCATGCGCCGGGCAGTCCGATCGGCGTGATACCGCCGTACTCCATGCCGGTCTCCCCCGTCGCCACGTCCATCGGCGCGAAGGAGGCCTTGCGGGCACCCAGTTGGCGGCGGACCACGCCGTTGACGTCCACCCGGGTACCGGAGAGGACCAGACAGGCGGCCAGCGTCGTCTCGCCACCCCGCTTGCCGGCCACCACGACGCAGTTGGCGGACTGGTCGAGCAGTTCCTTGCCGTAGTGCTCCAGGAAGACCGCGGTGTCGGCCCATTCGGGTTCCGTGTCGACGTAGACGATCTGGTCGGCGGGCACGTTGCCGCCCCAGTGGCGTACGGCGTCCGCGACCGGAGGGGTCAGCTCGTCGAGGCAGTCGGGAGCGGGCCGGGCGTTGTCGAAGGCTCCGATGGGTGCGCGCATGACTGGCACGCTAACAGCCCGGCGCCGCCTTCCGACCGGCGTCTCCGCGCACGGGCGGCACCGAAACGGTCATCACCATCTCCATCGGCACGTCGCCGTCATTGGCGTATGTGTGCGGGGAGTCGGCCTCGAAGGAGGCACTCGCGCCGGTGGTGACGCGGTACTCGGCGCCGTCGACGATGAGCGTCAGTTCCCCCGCGGTGACATGGAGGAGTTCGACCGTTCCGGTGGGGTGCGGGTCCGAGGGGCTGCGGTCTCCGGGCATCAGCCGCCAGTCCCACATCTCCAGCGGGCCGGGCGCCTCGGTGCCCGCGAGCAGACGGTTGTAGCTGCCGTTGTCGGTGTGCCAGAGGCGTACGGCCTGGTCGGCCGGGACGATGCGGACCTCGGGGCCTTGCTCGTAGTCGAGCAGCGAGGTGACGCTGACGCCGAGCGCGTCACCGATCTTGACGACCGTACCGATGCTCGGGTTGGTACGGGCCTGTTCGATCTGGATGAGCATGCCGCGGCTGACTCCCGCCCGGGCGGCGAGTGCTTCCAGGGTGAAGCCCCGCTCTGTGCGCCAGCGCTTGACGTTGCGCGCCAGGGACTGGGTCAGCAGGTCGAGGTCCGACACATTCCATCCAATATTTTCTATGACAGAGTTTAGCTGAATGAACTATCACGTGCTGCACCTGATCGTTCACTGAACTGTACTGCGAGGCGGTCCATGACAGCACTCTTCGCCCTGACCATGAGCCTCCTGTGGGGCCTGGCCGACTTCGGCGGCGGGCTGCTGACACGCTGGATGCCCGCGCTGACGGTGGAGGTCGTCTCGCAGAGCATCGCCGCGGTGGTGCTCTGCGCGATCGTGGTGGCCACCGGCGGCTGGAGCGAGGCGGGGCCGCGGCTGCGATTCGCGTTCGCGTTCGCGTTCGCCGCGAGCCTGACCGGCCCCATCGCCCCGCTCGAGCCGCTGCGCGCCGTGCAGGCGGCAGGCGGGCCTCATCCTGGTCGGCACGGTACTGGTCGGCACGGTACTGCTCACCACCGGCTGAGTCAGGCCTCGGTGTCCAGTTCCGCGAGCCGGGCGGCGGCCTCCTCGTCCAGCTCCGACAGCGCCAGCAGCTGCTCCGATGTGACCCCGTCGGGGATCGGCACCGGGGCCGGTGTCCTGAGCGGCGGCTGCCATCCCGCGTCGGGCGTCCAGCGCCGTACGACCCGGGCCGGCGCCCCGGCCACCACCGCGTGGTCCGGTACGGCGCCCCGTACCACCGCCCCGGCCGCCACCACCACGTTCCGCCCGATCCGCGCGCCGGGGAGGATCACCGCGCCGGTCCCGATCCAGCAGCCCTGGCCGATCTCCACCGGCTCCATCCGCGGCCACTGCTTGCCGATGGGCTCGTGCGGGTCGTCGTACGAGTGGTTCGTCGACGTCACGTAGACGTACGGCCCGAAGTAGCAGTCGCTGCCGATCGTGACCGTCGTGTCGGCGATGACATGGCTGCCGCGGCCGAGGACGACGCCGTCGCCGATGCGCAGGATCGGATCGGGGCCGAGGTCGAGCTCGGGCATCAGCCCGGCGGTCAGCGTGACCTGTTCACCGACGATGCAGTGCGCGCCCAGGTGGATCCAGGGTTCACCGAAGACCGTGCCCAGCGGGAAGGCCAGTCTGGTACCTGTTCCCATCGCACCGAAGCGGAAGCGTCCGGGGTGCTCCGCGGTCACAGACCCCGCGCGCTGCGCCCAGGCCCAGCCCGCGTGGACGGCGCGCTGCGCGAGGCGGCGACGCCATGATGAGAACGTGTTCCTGCTCCTGGGCACCCGGACACCGTACTCAGCGGGGGTGCGCCCACGACACCGTACGGCTGTGATCTTCGCCCCACCGAGGGCATACGGTGCCGGTGTACCGACCACGAGGAGACGACATGACGCACAAGGCGCTGATCGCGGGCATCGGCGGCAAGGATCCCAAGGTGGATCAGGAGGCGTTCACGGCACCCACGTCCGTGGTGATCGGGGACGTGACCCTGCGCCCGGGCGCCGGCGTCTGGTACGGCGCGGTGCTGCGTGCCGACTGCGAGCCGATCGTGATCGGCGCCGACAGTAATGTTCAGGACAACTGCACCCTGCACGTCGACCCGGGCTTCCCGATCTCCGTCGGCGAGCGGGTGTCGATCGGGCACAACGCCGTGGTCCACGGCGCGACCGTCGAGGACGACTGCCTGATCGGCATGGGCGCCACGGTCCTCAACGGCGCGGTGATCGGCGCGGGTTCCCTGGTCGCCGCGCAGGCTCTGGTGCCGCAGGGCATGCAGGTACCGCCGGGCTCACTGGTGGCGGGCGTACCCGCGAAGGTCAAGCGGGAGCTGACCGCCGAGGAGCGCGAGGGCATCGCGCTGAACGGGACGCAGTATGCGGAACTGGCGAGGGCGCACCGCGAGGTACATGAGAAGCCCTGAGCGTCACTTCGCGGCCGGAACGGTCTCCGGTTCGGCCGCCTCCCTCTCGGCCGTAGCCTTCTTGGCCTTGCGCTTGACGATCAGCATCGAGGCGAGCCCGATGAGTACGGCCGCCACCAGCCCCAGCCACGAGAACTTCTTCAGCCAGGAATCGGCGACCACGCCGACGTAGTAGATGACCGCGGTGGTGCCGCCCGCCCAGATCACTCCGCCCAGGAAGTTGGCGATCAGGAACTTCCAATACGGCATCCGCAGCACACCGGCGAGCGGGCCCGCGAAGATCCGCAGCAGGGCGACGAAGCGGCCGAAGAAGACCGCCCACATCCCCCACTTCTCGAAGGAGCGCTCGGCGGTCGCTACATGGCCCTCGCTGAAATGCCCGGGGAACTTCTTTCCGAGCCAGGCGAGCAGCGGCCTGCCGCCCTTGCGGCCGATCGCGTAGCCGATGGAGTCGCCGACGACGGCGCCGAGGCTCGCGCAGGCGCCAAGGATCACCGGGTCGATACCGCTGTGCTGGGAGGACAGCAGCGCCGCCGACACCAGGACGATCTCGCCCGGGAGCGGGATGCCCAGGCTCTCCACACCGATCACCAGGGCCACCACGGCGTAGACCGCGGCCGCGGGCACCGTGTCGAGCCATTCCTGGACGTGCACCGCCGGTTCCTCCCCGATTCGCGTCCGCCTGTTCCTGGGGGTGCGCCCGCTCGGGCAGACCCCCAGGAAGCCTACCCGCTCAGCCCTCCACCGCGGCGTCCCGCGGTTCGCAGGTCCCGCGAGGTCAGGTGGAGGACACGGCCCGTGGCACCCGCAGGGCCGACGGCCCGCATCAGCCGATGGTGAAGGCACCCTCCGGCGGCTCGGGTGACGGGACGGCGTTCTCCTCATGGACGGGTTGGGCGCCGCCCATGAAGTCCCTCAGCGCCGCGCCGTGTGCGACGCGGGCGGGGAACGCGTCCGCGGCGGTGCGTCGGGCCAGCGGGGCCGTGTCGAGCGGATGATGTGCGGCGACGAGCACGGCGTTGCCGAAACGGCGGCCGCGCAGCACACCCGGCTCGGCGATCAGCGCGAGCTCCTCGAACACCACGGCGAACGTGGCGAGTTGGGAGCGGAGAAAGGCGAAGGGCGCGGCGTCGGCGAGGTTCGCCAGGTAGAGCCCGTCCGTGCGCAGCACCCGCTCGGCGGCGCGTGCGTACGCCACCGTCGTCAGGTGGGCGGGGACGCGGGAGCCACCGAAGACGTCCGCGATCACCACGTCGGCGGAGTCGGGCGGGGCGGCCTCGAGCCAGGCTCGGGCGTCGGCCGCGTGCAGGGTGATGCCGGTGCCGGCGGGCAGGGGCAGGTGTTCCACGACGAGGTCCAGCAGGCCGCGGTCGGCCTCGACCACGTCCTGTCGTGAGCCCGGCCGGGTCGCGGCGACATACCGCGGCAGGGTGAGCGCACCGCCCCCGAGGTGCAGCACGTCCAGGGACCGCCCGGACTCCGCGAGCGTGTCCAGCACATGGCCGAGCCGTCGGGCGTACTCGAACTCCAGATGCGTCGGCGCGTCCAGGTCGACGTACGACTGCGGCGCCCCGTCGACCGTCAGCAGCCATGCCCTCTCCCGGTCCACATCGGGCATCAGCTTGGCGGTCCCGTGATCCACGGCACGCGTCACGGGTATCGGCTCGGTCACGCCTCCATTGTGCCGGGCCGTCCGCCCGGACGGGACGGCGCGCCCGGCCACTTCCGCTGCCCGAGGAGAGCGGCGCGCCCTGCCACTTCCGCCACGCCCGACCGGGCAAGCGCGTAGACCCCAGGGGCGACCCACCGGGCCCCGCTCCCTGCGGATCACGCCAGGCCCCTGCGATCGACGGCCCAGGCGCCGGGCACGCGCAGCGGCCGTACGGCCACCGGGCGAGGCCTGCCGGCTCGTGCTCGCCGCCCGGCGGGCAACCTCCGACGCGCTTGCGCGCGAGGACCGTCCGGCCGATCTTCCGTTCCGGGCCTACGGCACAGGTGTGCGCGACGTCAGGGGTTGTCCATGCGGGGCGCGGTACCGCCACGCCGTCCGTCGAGCCCAGGTATCGCGGCCGTGCCGTCCGGGAGTTGACGGGCCGGAGAGTCCCGGCCTGGTGGGCCGCTTGCCGAAGGCCGCCCGGACATCGACCGACGCCCCAGCGGTCATGGCTCCCGGCCCTCCCCACGGCCTGCGTACACCACGGCCAGTCCCCAGCC
>CBFHCJ010000350.1:0-7215 GCA_965654005.1 uncultured Streptomyces sp.
GATGCACGTACTGCCCCGCCGTGGCATCGGCCGCCCCGGCGAGGATCCGAGGTCCGTACGCCCCGCTTCCCCGCTGCTCCACCGCGCCCTGGTGCTCTGTCCCGCCGCCCGGCTGCTGCGGTACCGACGGCGTGGGCAGGGTGTGCACTGGGGGCGCCGTCAGCCCGGGCAGCGACGCCGCAGTGCCGGGCACGGCGGGCACGGCGGGCACAGCGGGCACGGCGGGCAAACCAGGCAGGCACGCCACAGACGCAGTAGTGGCATATGAGACAGTCGACGGCCGGGCCGAAGAGCACGCCGACTGCGCGGTCGCGTCGGCCGACTCCTCGGTCGCCCTCCGCACGAGCCCTCCGAAGGGCGGCACGCCACTGTCCCCGACCGGCCGTACCAGACCGTCGTCGACCGGGCGCACGACCTTGCGGACGGTGGTGGAGAGGGCGGGGACCGTCTCGGTCACGGAGGTCACGTGAGTCGTGTGCCCGGCGGTGGTTGACGGACGCGCCTTGTGCTCCGGGACCTCGTGGAGCTGCTGATCCGCGCCGCCCGACGAACCTTTCAACGCCTGCCCGGCTGCGCTGCTGACGGTCCCTTCGATCCGATGGACCGCTTTCGGTGTTCCGTCCGCCGCCTGTGCCTGCTCCCCGCCGAGAAGTCCCAGCGCCAACAACCCGCCCACCAGCAGCGCCAATTGCAGCGCACGCCACCCGGCCGCCGTACGCATCGCGCGCAGTGCGGCACCGGTGAAGGGCAGTGCGGCTGGCAGAGTCACAACGGGGAGAGCCTCCGTGCGGCGGAACGAGGCGTTTCGTCGATCCTCGCACGGAACTCCCGCGGTCGCGCAAGCCCCCTGCTACCGATGGGTAGCCATGTCTCCCTACAGCCTGGTGTGTTGAGAACTGCCCGTTTCATCAAGCGCTGCTTGGTTGCCTACCTGCCCTTGCGGCGTCATGCCGTCTCCGGTATCGGCAGGGGCCGCTTCTCGATCGCCGCCGCCATCACATCCGGGAACAGATCGGGTGTGCACGCGAACGCCGGTGCGCCCAGAGCCGCGAGCGCCGCGGCGTGCTCCCGGTCGTAGGCGGGCGCCCCTTCGTCGGAGAGCGCGAGCAGTGCCACGAACTGCACCCCCGACGCCTTCATCGCCGCCACCCGCTTGAGCATCTCGTCCCGGATCCCCCCTTCGTACAGGTCGCTGATGAGCACCACGACCGTCTCCGTGGGGCGCGTGATCTGCGACTGGCAGTACGCCAAGGCCCTGTTGATGTCCGTACCGCCGCCGAGCTGGGTGCCGAAGAGGACGTCCACCGGGTCGTCGAGCTGGTCGGTGAGATCCACGACGGCCGTGTCGAAGACGACGAGCCGGGTGGCGATGGACCGCATGGACGCCAGCACCGCGCCGAACACGGAGGCGTACACCACCGAAGCCGCCATCGACCCCGACTGGTCGATGCAGAGGATGACCTCCTTCTTCACGGACCGCGACGCCCGCCCGTACCCGACCAGCCGCTCCGGCACGACCGTCCGGTACTCCGGCAGACAGTTCTTGAGGTTGGCCGCGATCGTGCGGTTCCAGTCGATGTCGTGATGGCGCGGCCTGCTGATACGTGCGCTGCGGTCGAGGGCGCCGGTGAGCGTGGCCCGGGTGCGGGTGGCGAGCCGCTTCTCCAGGTCCTCGACGACCTTGCGCACCACCACCCGCGCGGTCTCCTCGGTGGTTTCCGGCATCGCCTTGTTCAGCGAGAGCAGCGTGCCGACCAGGTGCACGTCGGCCTCCACCGCCTCGAGCATCTCCGGCTCGAGGAGGAGCGTGGACAAACCGAGCCGGTCTATGGCGTCCCGCTGCATGACCTGCACGACGGACGAGGGGAAGTAGGTCCGGATGTCTCCGAGCCAGCGCGCCACCGACGGCGCGGACGCCCCGAGCCCCGCCGAACGGTCACGTCCCTGCTGGGGCTTGTCCCCTTTCCCGTACAGCGCGGTCAGTGCCCCGTCCATCGCCGCGTCCTGGCCGGAGAGTCCGTACCCGGTGCCGTCCGCCGCGGCTCCCCCGAGCACGAGCCGCCACCGCCGCCGCCGCTCGTCGGCTTCCGCCGTCCGGTCGCCCGAGGGCATGGTTTGCCCGCGGCCGGTCGTGTGCGTGCTCATCTGGCCACCCCCACAGAGTTGTCGACATCGCTGCGGCCGGGCGCGTCCAGGCCGAGCAGCAGGCGCAGCACCGGCATCACCGCGTCCGCCCGCCGGGCGTCGAAACCGGCCGTGAACCCGGGAACGCCCGCGCCGGTGATCGTCGCGCTTCGCCGAGCGCCCGGCCCGCGTCGCACCAACTCGCCGAGAGTGCGCCGCACTCCCGGCTCGTACGCCGAGAACGTGCGCCGCAGCAACGGCAGTACGTCCGTGAACGCCTCCGCCGGGACCCCGGTCAGCCATGCGTCCACCAGGCCGAGCAGCCGCTCGTCGTGCACGAGCAGCATGCCGCCACCAAAGCCGCCGCCGACGAACCCCTCGATCCACGCCGCCGCGTCCGCCGGCGCCGTCCCCGGCGACAGTACGAGCCCCATCAGCCGAGCGGCCTCGTCCTGCGCCAGTTCCCCGTCGTCCAGGAGCAGTCGCACGGCACGCCCACGGATCACCCCGGGAACGGTGTCCCGTCCGCAGAGCACTCGCAGAACGGAACGCCACCGCCCGCGCAGATCGCCGTGCGTCGCCGCGATCCCCTCCCCGAGCAGCCCCACCGCCCGATGCACCGCGTCCACATGGCGTCGCATCTCCTCGGCCGCCTCCGCGTCGAGCGCGGCGCACGCCGGAGGCAGCCCGACGAACACCCGCTCGGCGAGGCCCGCCGCGACGCCCGCCAACGCCCGGGTGTCCGTGCCGCGCACATCTCCGTAGCGCAGGGAGCGGACCAGGGCGGGCAGCGCCCGGGCGAGGTGGCCGACGTCGGCGTCCAGGGCCGCTCGGTCGGCGAGGACCCGCATCACCACGGGCAGCGCGTCGGGCAGCTCCGCCAGCAGGCACCGCTCGGCGAGCGCCGTGACGTCGGCGAGCGCCTTCGCGGCCGTCGCGTCCGCCTCGACCTTGGCGGTCGCGGCGGCGAGCACGGTCGTCCCCCACACTCCCGCCTCGGCGACCCGCACCGCCAGCTCCGGTTCCCAGCGCAGCCGCCAGATCTCCCGGAACGTGCCCGTGCTTCCGCGCGAGTCCGCGGGCTCGCCCCAGCCGATGCCGAGGAGACGCAGCCGGTGGAGCAGCCGACTGCGCTCGGCGTCGGTCTCTTTGCGCAGGTCCAGCTCCAACTCCCGCTCCGAGGGCTCCGGCTTGAGCCTGAGTCGCTTCTGGAGCCGAGTGAGGTCCCGTTGCAACGGCACGGCCGGGGCCGACGCCGGGACCTCCCCCAGGGCGTCACCGATCACGAGCCGGTCGTGCACCAGCGCCAGGGGCACGTCCGAGCCCTCGCACAGCACCGCCCGCACCGCGTCGGTCGTCTCGGACAGCCCCGGCAGGGGGCGCCCACGCAGCGCCGCGAGTGTTTCCGCGAGCCGCACCGCCTCGATGACGTGCGCGGACGACACCACCCGGTCCTCCTCGCGGAGCAGCCCGGCCACCTTGGTCAGCCACCGTTCGACGGGCCGGTCCGGGGCGGCGAACAGATGCTCGTACCAGCCGGGCGAGTCGATCCCTGCCCCGTAACCACCGGCCCGGGACAGCCGCCGGTGTGTCCAGGGCACCCAGGTCATGTCCGTCTTCACCTTGGGCAGCCCCTTGAGCAGGGCGCGGTCGGCCGCCACGGCTGTCCTCTCCCGCAGCGCGGGCACGTGCCAGGCCCCGCACACCACGGCCACGCCCTGCCCGAACTCCCGCTGGGCGGCGCGCACCTGGAGCCGCATGTACGCCTCCCGCACGAGGTCCCGCTCATGTCCCCCGGTGCCGTACTCCTCCCGCAGCGCGGCCATGGCCTCCCCGAGCACGGCGAACGGCGCGAGCGCGTCCCCCTGCCCCAGACCCCGGTGCTCGACGACGTCCTCCCACCACCGCTCCGGATCGTCGTATCCGGCCGTCTCGGCGAGCACGGCAAGGGGGTCGATACGGATGGTGTCCTCGGGTGCCTGGGGTGGGCCGGGGTGCTCGCCGACTCGCGAAGGCGCCGGATCGGACGCGCCGGGCAGGTCGGTACGCGCGGCCTCCGGCTCACCGGCCCCGTCGCCCGGCGGTGCCTTCGTCCCGGCTTCCCCCTCCGGGGACTCGCCCTTCCCCGGGGCCGGCGGCGTCGGTTCCTCCTTCCCCCACGCCAGCGTGTACGTCGCCGGCAGATCGACGAACCGGGCCGGAACGGCGTGCTCCAACGCCCAGCGGATCGCCACCCACTCCGGGGAGAACTCGGCCAGCGGCCAGAACGCCGACCGTCCGGGCTCGTCCACGGCGTGCGCGAGCAGCGCCACCGGCGGCCGCATCTCCTCGTCCGCCGCGAGCGGCATCAGGGCGTCCGCCTCCGGTGGCCCCTCGATCAGCACGACCCGCGGCCGCGCCGCCTCCAGCGCGGCCCGCACCGCCCGCGCGGACCCCGGCCCGTGATGCCGCACACCGAGCAGCAGCGGCCCCTCGCCGGCCGCCCCGACCGGGTGCCTGTCAACGCCTGTCACTCGATCCCCCTCGCGGTCCCGACCACCCCGGGTCGTTCCCGATCACTGTCGCGACGTAGGACTCGAAGGAGGAGTGGCTCATACCGTCACCTCCCGGCACGCGCGGTAGAAGTCCGTCCAGCCGTCACGCTCGCGGACCACCGCCTCCAGGTACTCCTGCCAGATGACGCGGTCTGCCGCCGGGTCGCGGACGACGGCGCCGAGGATGCCCGCGGCGATGTCGCTCGCGCGCAGTACTCCGTCGCCGAAGTGGGCCGCCAGCGCGAGCCCGTTGGTGACGACCGAGATCGCCTCGGCGGTGGACAGCGTGCTGCTGGGCGACTTCAGCTTCGTACGGCCGTCCGCCGTGACGCCGCTCCGCAGTTCACGGAAGACCGTGACGACACGGCGGATCTCGTCGATGCCGTCGGGCACGGCAGGCAGGTCGAGCGAGCGGCCGATCTGGTCGACCCGTCGGGAGACGATGTCGACCTCGGCCTCGGCACTCTCCGGGAGCGGCAGCACCACCGTGTTGAAACGGCGGCGGAGCGCGCTCGACAGGTCGTTGACACCGCGGTCGCGATCGTTGGCCGTGGCGATGAGGTTGAAGCCGCGGACGGCCTGCGCCTCCTGCCCCAGTTCCGGTATCGGCAGGGTCTTCTCCGACAGGATCGTGATCAGCGTGTCCTGCACGTCGGCCGGGATGCGGGTCAGCTCCTCGACTCGGGCGATCATCCCCTCGGCCATGGCCCGCATGACGGGACCGGCCACCAACGCGTCGCGGCTGGGGCCGTGCGCGAGCAACCGCGCGTAGTTCCAGCCGTAGCGGATCGCCTCCTCCGGGGTCCCGGCCGTGCCCTGCACAAGCAGGGTCGAGTCGCCGCTGATGGCCGCCGCCAGGTGCTCGGACACCCAGGTCTTCGCCGTGCCGGGCACACCGAGCAGGAGCAGGGCGCGGTCGGTGGCGAGTGTGGTGACGGCGACCTCGACGATGCGGCGCGGGCCCACGTACTTCGGTGTGATCACCGTGCCGTCCGCCAGCGTGCCGCCCAGCAGATAGGTGGCCACGGCCCACGGCGACAGCTTCCAGCGGGCCGGGCGCGGCCGGTCGTCCTGCGCGGCCAGCGCGGACAGTTCGGCCGCGAAGGCGTGCTCGGCGTGCGGCCGCAGCGGCTCGGCCCCGTTCGCTGGCGCGGACTCGCTCGGGCTCGGTTCCACGGACATCGGATCAACGGACACAGGCATGGCCACATCCCCCTCCAGCTCGGCCGGTTCGGATCTGCCACCAACCGTGCACCACGCCACTGACAATCCGTTGCGACCTGCGCAAACGCTCTCGCGGGTGTCGATTGTCAGTGCCGGGTTCTACCGTCGACGACATGACTCAGCAGGGGGTGCGCTGGACTGCGGATCAGGTGCTGGCACTCGCGCCTGACGCCGCGTCGCGCAAAGCGGGAAGCAAACTCGGCGCGGCTGGGCCGTGGTCGGAGGCGGGCAGTTCTGACGAGGGGACGGTGTGGGGGCTGTGCAAGGGCAGCGGCAGCAAGCCGTATCAGACGGTCATCGACGTCGCGGACGCGGCCGGGCCTGCGTACAAGTGCAGTTGCCCGAGCCGCAGGTTCCCGTGCAAGCACGCGCTCGGACTACTGCTGCTGTGGGCGGGCGGGGACGGCACGGTGTCGCGGGGGCAGGCACCGGACTGGGCCGAGCAGTGGATCGAGGGGCGCAGACAGCGCGCGCAGGAGAAGCGGACGTCGGGCGGCCCACACTCCGCCGCGTCCGCTGACCCGGCGGCGGCCCGGCGCAGGGCGGAGCGGCGGGCCGAGCGGATCACGGCGGGGGCGACAGAGCTGGAGCAGCGGCTGACCGACCTGCTGCGCGGCGGCCTGGCCACGGCCGAACAGGCGGGGTACGGGCTGTGGGAGGAGACGGCCGCCCGCATGGTCGACGCCCAGGCACCGGGACTGGCCGCGCGAGTACGGGAGTTGGGGGCGATCCCGGCGTCGGGGCCGGGCTGGCCGGTGCGCCTGCTGGAGGAGTGCGCGCTGCTGCACCTGCTCGACCAGGGCTGGCTGCGCCGCGAGGGACTGCCGGACGAGCTGGCGGCGACGGTCCGTTCGCGGATCGGCCTGCCGGGCTCACCCGACGGCCCGCCCGTCCGCGACCGCTGGCTGGTCCTGGCCCAGTACGACACCTCGGACGGCCGATTCACCACACGCCGGATCTGGCTGTACGGGGCAAGGTCCGACCGCACTGTGCTGCTCCTCTCCTACGGTGCGGCGGGGCGCGCCCCGGAGCTGGCGCTGCCGGTGGGCCTGACCTTCGAGGCGGAGGTGTCCGCGTATCCAGGGGCGGGGCAGCTGCGGGCCGCACTGGGCGAGCAGGTCACGCCTCCCGCACCGGCAGCGGTACGACCGCCGGGTGTGACCGGCTCGCTGGCGGCGGCGCGCTACGGGGAAGCCCTCCGGGCCGACCCATGGCTGGAGTCGTTCCCGGTGACGCTGGGCCGGGTCATACCGACGCCGGTCGAAAACTCCTGGCAGCTGGCGGACGCGGACGGCGGCGCGGCCCTGCCGCTCACACCGTCGACGGGCGACCG
>CBFHCJ010000351.1:0-7208 GCA_965654005.1 uncultured Streptomyces sp.
GCCGAACCGGGCGTAGCCGTCCGTGTAGAGGCCCGGCTTGGCGTCCGGCAGGGCGGCCAGGCTGAAGTCGTAGCCGAGGAACGTCTGCTCACCAGCCATTGCCCGAGCGGGGTCCAGGTGGCGCACGGGGATCTCTCCCGTCGCGCTGCCGGTCACCCATGCCGTCCTGTTGTCCGGGCTGCGTTTCAGGGTCAGACGGGGCTTGGGCGAGACCTCTCCCCACCCTTGCACGGCGCGGAAATGGCCGTAGGCCGCGACGTCCGTGAAGATGAAGCCGGTGGGGGCCCTGAACTCCTGCGGCAGGCCCAGCAGGTCGGCGTCCGGCCCGTCGGTGGCGATGCCGATGCAGAGCAGTGCGTCATCCCCGCTCTGGCCCGGGCGCGAGCTCGGCCACTTGGGGGCGTTGGCAAAGAACTGCTGGAAGGGAGACGGGGGCTCGGTGCGTTCGCCGGTCACCTGGAAGACCACGAGCTGGTGTTCGTCGACCGGCTTGGGAGTGGGCTTGGCGGTCACCTCAACCTGCCAGACCAGTGTGTCCTGCAGGGCGACACCGTCGTAGGTGATGACGGCCTGCGCGGTATAGGTGCCCGGAGCCGCATCCGGCGGGACGGTGACCTTGAACTCGCCCGGCAGCATCGGCCCGTCGGCCACCAGCTGCCGACCGGGAAACGACACCGTGGCCGACGTGTTCTGGGCCAAGGCGAGCGGCGGGTCGGGCGTGAGGGTGACGACGACCTTCTCCCCCTGGGCAGGTCCGGGGCCCCGGTTGCCGACGGAAAACGGCAGGGCAACCGTGTCCCCGGGCTTGGCGGCCACGACGGCGTCACCTGTCCTGCCGAACAGCTGAGGCTTTCGGGGGACCTCGCCGCCCGACGACGTCACCGTCAGACCGGTGATCAGGGCAGAGCGCACCCCCGCCTTGTAGGCGGTGAAGCGGACAGTCGTGGTGGACGCCTGGGCGGTGAACTCCACCGACCGGGTCACCCAGCCCTCTGCCTTGGCCGGTTCCGGATCGAAATGCTCCTTGAGCGTGCTGCTCGTCCCGCTCACAGGGGTGACCCGCACGATGTACCGCTGCTCATTGGGCGTGGAGTCGCCTCCAGGGTCGGCGCGCTCCTTCCAACTGATCGTGACCCGCTCTCCGGGAGTGGTGGCGATGTCCTGGCTCACCCCGCCGACATCGCGATCCTCGGCGCGCTTCCGGTTCTTCAGCCGCAGCGCCTGCGTGGTGGCGCCGTCCGGACCAGCGCCGGACGCCAGGCGCACCACCTCCACGACGCCCTGGGTGACGTTCCAGCCGGGGATGCGCCGGCTGCCGTCGGGAGTGAACTGTACGAACGGTTCGGTAGTCAGTGGGGGTTCGCCGAACGAGGCGTTGTGGAACTCAGTAGCCATGCTTCGGTCCTTCGTTCTTGGAGCCGTATGGGTTTCGCGCGGAGCCGGGCCCGCCCGCTCCGGTGGCCGGCGATGGACGGGCAGGCCCAGCAAAAGCACGGCTAGGAGCTGGTCACCTCACCGTAGACGTCGGAGATCAGCGCGCCGCACACGCCAACGGTGTCGGAGGCGAACGTGAGGTTGTAGCGGCTGCGCTGGGCCGTGAAGGTGAGCTCGGCAGGCTGCCAGTTGCCGACCCGGCCGCGAACGAGGTAGTCCTGTTGGACCCCGGCCTCCTCGACCGACACGTTGTACGACTGCTGCGTGACGGCCGCGCACCCCGGCCAGGTGTTCCGGGTCTGCTTCCACGTCAGGTGCACCGTCGTCCCAGGAGTCGTGCGGATGACCTGGGTGATGGAGCCGGGTTGGCCGCCGTTGAGGTCAACGGCCTGGTAGGGAGAGCGGGCCATCTGAGTGCTGTAGACGTCGACGTTGCCGTCAGACACCTTCCAGGAGGGAATGCCGGGGCTGGTGCTAGGCCAGATGGTGACGTAGCTGTTGTCGGGGACGGCGGGAGGGAAGAACTCGCCGTTCTGGACGATATCGTCGGCGGCACCGGCCGGCGACGCCGCGAAGGACAGGGCCAGCAGGACGGCACCCAGCAGGGAACCGCGAGCAACATACTTCATGGAAACTCCTGTTTTTGGGCAGCCCGGAGGCACGCGACTGCCTGGGTTGCAAGGAAGAGGACGGAGGCGGGGCAGGTCCCAAGCGCCCCACGAAGGAATTTGCGCAGAGTAATCGACTCGCTACGCACAGTAATAATCGCCTGTGTAGCAACCCGAACGCAACCCTCCAACGACCTGCCAGGGGGTTGTGAAGTGACACGGCGGCGCAGCCTGTGCGCGTGGAGTGCTCCCCTCCGCTTCACGCGCCCGCCTGTCCTCGGCGCGTCCGATGTCGCGCAGTGCTTTGGCCCGGTAGTAGACGGCCATCTCCTGCAGTTCGGTGGGCAGGAGGGCGGAGTCGATGACGGTGGTGAGCCGCTGAACGGTGCGGGCGCGGTGTTCGCGTTGCCGGCGTCCCAGGGCGCTGAGGGTTTCGACGAGCGCGTCGGCGGGCGTCGACAGCGCGGCCGTGATGTGGTCGGGGGCGGGTGGGGCGAGCGGCTCCCACACCGAGTCGCCGACGTAGGAGAACACGGCCTCGGTGAGCCAGCCCAGCTCGTCGAGGCTGAAGTCGCGGGCCAGGCGCAGCCCTTGGCGCAGGACGCCGATCAGTACCGTCCGGTCGCGGCGTGTCCCGTGGGTCCATTCGTGTCCTAGGGCGGTCAGCGCGCGGTCGGCGGCCCGCTGCCAGTCCTGCTCAAACCAGCGGTCGTCGGTGTGGTCGTCGGCGTTGCGGATCGCGGAGCGGACCACCTGGTGCAGGTGGAAGGGCCACAGCCCGGTCGGGTCCTCGAGGACGAACGGGCGCTCCGAGAGCCGCAGGGCCGCCGCATCGTGGGTGAGCCCGGCCACCTGGGTGGCCAGCGAGATGGAGAAGGCGTCCAGCAGGGAGATGGAGCGCAGCACGTGGCGTTCGTCGGTGGTCAGATCGCGAGGGTGCGGGAGACCAGGGCGGGGAAGTCACCGAAGTCGTCCGGCCGGGGCATTCGTCCGCTGCGCCGTATCTCCAGGAACCGCATCACCGCGAGGTCCAGGTAGAGGGGCAGGCCATGGGAGCGGGCGGTGATGGCGCGGCGCACCTCTCGCCGATGAGGGGCTGTCCGTTATGGGCGAGGCGGCGGGCGAGGTGGTCGTCACAGTCCTCGGTCGCGAGGTCGGCACGCGGGCAGCAGCCGAAGAAGCGGCCCGGCAAGGCGCAGCGCGGCCGGGACAAGGCCTCGGCCAGGCGCTTTTTCCGCAGGCTGATGAAGAAGGGCCGAACGGTGCCACGGGTGATCTTCACCGACAAGCTCCGCTCCTACGGCGCCGCCCGCCGCGAGGTCATGCCCTGCGTCGAGCACCGCCAGTCGAAGTACCTGAAACAACCGGGCGGAGAACAGCCACCAGCCCACCAGGCAGCGCGAACGGGCGATGAAGGGCTTCCGCTCAGTGGGCGGGGCCCAGCGGTTCCTGTCCGCGTTCAGCGGTATCTCGCCCCACTTGCGGCCCCGCCGCCATCTGATGCCTGCACACGACTACCGCGCCGAGATGACCGTCCGCTTCGCAATCTGGGAGCAGATCACCGGCGTCGCCGGGCTCGCCACCGCGCCCTGACCACAGCCCGGAACCGGGCTCCACCACGCCACGCCGTGGCATCAGACACCTACCCATCCAACAACGTGACAGCGCCCTCCCGATCCCGCGTCGAGACGACGTCGGCAACTCGCCGCGACACGCAAGGGCGCTGCCCGCCATCACCCTGGGTGAACAGGGAGAACGGGGCGAACCGGCGTCCCGCTCACGCGCCCATGACCGTTGACGCGTCAGGGTCAAGCATCGTTGTAAATTGAATTTCTGGAGCATGGGTGAAGGTCGGCGCCCGAGCAGGTAAGGAAGCCCCCTTCCGTTGTTCGACGGCAACGCTCGGTCCGTGGTCCACTCGTCGGGCCAACGATGTCGGAGCATGACAGCTCATGGAGGAGAAGTGATCCGCCGATTACGCGGGTTCCACCACCGCTGACGAGTTCGGCGTCGCGCCGGTGGCTGGTGCTCAGGCCGACAGCCCGATCGGCACGATATGCCGGTAGGCCCCTCCTTCGCCTCCGTGGGCCGTGTACGTGGTGCGGCCACTCAGATGCCAGCCGGATCACCCCACGAGCCGCTTTCGCGGTCACCGTCGTTCCCACGGCCGGCCGCTCCCGGGGCAGCCAGCCGCTTCGCTCTCGGTCACCGGTGAAGCACGGTTGGTAGCGCTGTGGACGGAGCGATTCTCGCGCTCTGCCGGCGGTTCATCCGCAAGGGTCGCACCGCCATTGGGCGGTGGAAGAGTGATCGTGCGGAACCGGCCGGGGACGTGTTCCGCCTGAGGTGTCCCCGGAAGAAATCTCCCGACTGGCGGAACGTTTCCACCATCGATGAGAAGGCGAACAGATGACGAACCCGTTCGAGGACCCGGAGTCGACCTACGTGGTCCTGATCAATGACGAGGGACAGCACTCGCTCTGGCCGGCCATGACCCAGGTTCCCGAGGGCTGGACTGTGGTCTTTGGTGGAAGCAAACGCGACGAGTGCCTGGAATACATCGAGAAATCGTGGACTGACATGCGTCCCAGGAGTCTGGTCGCCGCGATGCAGCAGCAATAGCACGGTGGACAACCTCCCATCAGACCAGATCATTTCCGCGCTGTCGGGAGGTGATGTGCGGCAATTACGTGACGGCTTCCGAGGTCGACGCACTCACAGAACGGCATCGTGGGACCCAAGCTGACGACCCGGAGTGACGATGATCGCAGATCACCAGACCGAAATCCTTCCCTTGCTGGCCGGGCAGTCCGGCATGTGGCTGGCGCAACAGATGGACCCGGCAAGCTCTGCCTACCAGATATCCGAGTGCGTCGAGATACACGGTCCGGTCGATGCCTTGCTGTTCGAGAACGCGCTGCGGAAGGTGATGGAAGAGTCCGAGGCGGGTCATCTGCGCTTCTCGGTCAGCGAGCAGGGAATCCCGCAGCAGACACTTGATCCGCTGATCAGCTGGCCGCTGCTGAGGTTCGATGTAAGCGCCGAGGCACACCCGTGGACCGCGGCCAAGGACTGGATGCAGGAAGATCTGACCCGGCCGACCGATCTCGAGCGCGGCCCCGGATTCACCCAGGCACTGTTCCGAGCGGCACCCGATCGCTACTTCTGGTACCAGCGGGCCCACCACTGCATCGTGGACGGCTACAGCGGCCAGCTCATGGCCGCCCGGGTCGCCGAGGTGTACAGCGCCTTGGCCGCCGGCCAGGAACCCAGCGACGACAACGCTTTTCCGTCGTTTCGGCAGTTGATCGAGGAAGAAGCCGCGTATCGCTCCTCGGATCAGTACGTCGCGGATCGCTCGTACTGGCTGGAGAAACTGAAAGACCGTCCTGAGGCGGTCAGCCTCGCCGGCCGTTCCGCACCCGTTTCGTCCACGCATCTGCGATACACGGTCGGGATTTCCCTCGAGAAGAGTGCCGCTCTGCGAGCGACTGCGCGGCGTCTCGGGGTCAGTTGGTCGGTCTTGGGACTGTCGGCTGCCGCGACGTATCTCCATCGCATGACCGGCTCCCGTACCGTGATTCTCGGCCTCCCCGTCACCGGTAGGGTCGGGCGCACGATGCGCTCCATTCCCAGCATGCTGGCCAACGTGCTGCCGCTGTGCCTGAGTGTGCGTCCCGACATGAGCTTGGTCGACCTGATCCGCCAGACAAGCACCGCCGCGCGGGAGGCCCTGCGCCACCAGCGCTTTCGAGCCGAAGAGCTCAATCAGAAGCGCCGCCGCGCCGGTTGGGACGCGATACTGACCGGTACGCAGGTCAACATCATGGCCTTCGACTACGACTTGCGCTTCGACGGCTACCCGACCACCACGCACAACCTCACCAACGGTCCAGTGGACGACTTGGGCTTCGTCATCTACGAGCGGCAGTCGGGGCAGGGACTGCGGATGAACGTCAACGCGAACCCCGCCCTCTACGACGCCGAAGAGCTCGCCGCGCACGCTGAGCGGTTTCTGCGCGTTCTGACCGCGTTTGCCGCTGATCCGTCGCAGCGGGTCGGGCAGGTCGAGGTTCTGGACGCGGGCGAGCGGCAGCGGCTGCTGGTGGACTGGAACGACACGGCTGTCGAGTTCCCCGCGGACGCGACGGTGACGGGGCTGTTCGAGGCGCAGGCCGCCCGCACCCCTGACGCGCTGGCGGTCGTGTGCGGTGAGACCGAACTCACCTACGCGGAACTGAACTTCCGTGCCAACCGGCTCGCCCGGTACCTGACCGTGCGCGGGGTCGGCACCGAAACCGTCGTGGCGATCGTAATGGAGCGTTCCGTCGATCTGCTGGTCGCCTTGCTCGCCGTCGTGAAGGCCGGAGCCGCTTATCTGCCGGTCGACCCCGCCTACCCGGCCGACCGCGTCACCTACATGCTCACCGACGCGCAACCCGCCCTCATCCTCACCACGGAGGAAATCGCAGCACGTACCAACGGATGTTTCAGCGGCATCGACCACACCGTCGTCGACACGCTGCACCACACGCGGCAGCCGGCCGGCACCGACCTCACCGATGCCGAACGGACCGGTCGGTTGCTCCCCGACCACCCCGCCTATGTCATCTACACCTCTGGCTCCACCGGACGCCCCAAGGGGGTGACGGTGACGCACCGAGGCATACCGAACCTGGCGATGGACTACATCAGCAGGCTGGCCATCGGCCGGGACAGCCGCGTGCTGCAGTTCGCATCACCCGCCTTCGACGCGTCGGTGGCAGAGCTGTGGCCCACCTGGCTGGCCGGGGCGACACTGGTGCTGGCGGGCAAAGACGAGCTGATGCCAGGGGCTCCGTTGGCCGGGCTCGTCGACTGCCAGAGGATCACCCACATCACCCTGCCTCCCGCGACGTTGCCGTCACTGGCTGCGGAGGGAGGTCTCCCGTCGGTGACGACACTGGTGGTCGCCGGTGAGGCGTGCCCTGCGGGGGTCGCGGCGTACTGGTCGCGCGATCGGCGCGTGATCAACGCCTACGGACCGACGGAAGCGACCGTGGCGGCCACAGCCAGCGCGCCGCTGTCCGGGCTCGGGACTCCCCCGATCGGACGGCCGTTGTGGAATACCAGGGTCTTCGTGCTGGACGGGGCTTTGCGTCCGGTGCCGGTGGGTGTCGCGGGTGA
>CBFHCJ010000352.1:0-7150 GCA_965654005.1 uncultured Streptomyces sp.
TCAAGTGCCGGGGTCGCGAGTACCTGCGGATCATCTACGGCCCCGAGTACACGCGCCCGGACAATCTCGCGCGGCTGCGGCAGCGGTTCCTGAACCACAAGAGGTCGCTGGCCATCCGCGAATACGCCCTCGGCCTGGAGGCCCTCGACCGGCTGGCCGACGGCGAACCGCTGTGGCGGGTGCACGAGGCGGTGTTCGGGGTGCTGGCCCTGGAGTCGGAGCCGGTGGACCCCCGCCTGTGACGGGACGTCTTCGCGGCGTGGGCACGTCCATCGCGGCGTGGGGCCGGTCTTCGCGGGGGAGGGCCCCAAAGGTGCCCCCCCCCGCCCCCACGCCGCGAGGACCGTGCCACGAGTTCGGCCGGATGATGACGGCCGGGGACGTTCCTGCCCGAGACCCTGCACCCGGCGGCCCAGCCGATTCGGGGCAGGCCCAAACGGATGGGCATGTTCGCCGGGCTCAGCCCGGACCACGGTGCGATGATCTGCGGCGTCATGCGATTATCGTCAAGAGGACGAAATCAAACGGTTCCGGTTCGCCGCGAACAGAGGGTGAACGCGCCCCCGAATGGTCAGGATGGAGGCATGGGATTCCATGTCGACTCGGAGGCCGGGCGGCTGCGCCGCGTCATCCTGCACCGGCCGGATCTCGAGCTCAAAAGGCTCACACCCAGCAACAAGGACGCGCTCCTCTTCGACGACGTGCTGTGGGTGCGACGGGCGCGCACGGAGCACGACGGGTTCGCCGATGTGCTGCGCGACCGCGGGGTCGTCGTCCATCTCTTCGGTGATCTGCTCACCGAGGCCCTGGAGGTCCCGGTGGCCAGAACCCTTGTCCTGGACCGTGTCTTCGACGAGAAGGAGTACGGGCCTCTCGCCACCGACCACCTCCGTGGCGCCTTCGAGCCCCTGCCCGCCGCCGAGCTCGCCGAGGCCCTGGTCGGCGGCATGACCAAGCGGGAGTTCCTCGACATCCACCCGGAGCCGACTTCCGTGCGGTTCCATGTGATGGAACTCGACGACTTCCTCCTGCCGCCCCTCCCCAACCACCTCTTCACCCGCGACACCTCCGCCTGGATCTACGACGGCGTCTCCATCAACGCCATGCGCTGGCCCGCCCGGCAGCGTGAGACCGTGCACTTCGAGGCGATCTACCGGCATCACCCGCTCTTCCGTTACGAGAGCTTCCACACCTGGTCGGAAGGGCAGGTCGACTATCCGTCCACCATCGAGGGCGGTGACGTGCTGGTCATCGGCAACGGAGCCGTGCTCATCGGAATGAGCGAGCGCACCACGCCCCAGGCCGTGGAGATGCTCGCGCACAAGCTCTTCGCCGCCGGGTCGGCCCAGACCATCGTCGCGCTCGACATGCCCAAGCGGCGCGCCTTCATGCACCTCGACACCGTGATGACCATGGTCGACGGTGACACCTTCACCCAGTACGCGGGGCTCGGCATGCTCCGCTCGTACACCATCGAGCCCGGCTCCGGAGACAAGGAGCTGAAGGTCACCGATCACCCGCCGGAGCACATGCACCGGGCGATAGCCGCCGCGCTCGGCCTGAGCGAGATCCGTGTGCTGACCGCCACGCAGGATGTGCACGCGGCCGAGCGGGAGCAGTGGGACGACGGGTGCAACGTCCTCGCGGTCGAGCCGGGCGTCGTCGTCGCCTATGAGCGGAACTCCACCACCAACACTCATCTGCGCAAGCAGGGGATCGAAGTGATCGAGATCCCGGGAAGTGAGCTGGGCAGGGGGCGGGGCGGGCCCCGGTGCATGAGCTGTCCGGTGGAGAGGGGCGCGGTCGGCGCGTGAGGCGCTGAGGCGCACCGGCGCTCTGTTTCCGCAGAGAAATGTGTTCCGTATAGAAATGTGGGGCATCGTATAGACTTCCATTAGTGCCTCTGTTCGTCCTGCCCCCTCGTACCCCTGGAGCGCCCTATGGCGACAGTCCCGACCGCCCTCGCCGGACGCCACTTCCTCAAGGAGCTGGACTTCACCGCGGAGGAGTTCCGCGGTCTGATCGAGCTGGCCGCCGAGCTCAAGGCGGCCAAGAAGGCCGGGACCGAGACGCGGCATCTGGCAGGCAAGAACATCGCACTCGTCTTCGAGAAGACCTCGACGCGCACGCGCTGTGCGTTCGAGGTCGCGGCCGCGGACCAGGGCGCCTCCACCACCTACCTCGACCCGAACGGCTCGCAGATCGGGCACAAGGAGTCCGTCAAGGACACCGCCCGGGTGCTCGGCCGGATGTTCGACGCCATCGAGTACCGCGGGCACGGACAGGGCGTCGTCGAGGAACTGGCCCAGCATGCCGGCGTCCCCGTCTACAACGGGCTCACCGACGAATGGCACCCCACCCAGATGCTGGCCGACGTGCTCACCATGACCGAGCACAGCGACAAGCCGCTGACCGAGATCGCCTTCGCCTACCTCGGCGACGCCCGCTACAACATGGGCAACTCCTACCTCGTCACCGGTGCCCTGCTCGGCATGGACGTCCGGATCGTCGCGCCCCGCCCGCTCTGGCCGGACGAGACGATCGTGGGGCTGGCCCAGCAGCTCGCCGCCGCGTCCGGTGCCCGGGTCACGCTCACCGAGGACGTGAAGGAGGGCGTGGGCGGCGCCGACTTCGTCGCCACTGACGTGTGGGTGTCGATGGGTGAGTCGAAGGAGGTCTGGGACGAGCGCATAGCGCTGCTGGGCCCGTACGCCGTGACGATGGACGTGCTGCGCGCCACCGGCAACGACGGCGTGAAGTTCCTGCACTGCCTGCCCGCCTTCCACGACCTCGGCACCGACGTCGGCCGAGAGATCCACGAGCGGCACGGGCTGACCGAGCTGGAGGTCACCGACGAGGTGTTCGAGTCGGAGCACTCCGTCGTCTTCGACGAGGCCGAGAACCGGATGCACACGATCAAGGCCGTGCTGGTCGCCACCCTCGCCTGACCGGGCGCGACACCTGGCGGAGCACCGACCGGCGTACCTCCCGGACGATCCTCGACGGGGCGGCGGCGGCCGTCACAGCGGACGCCGCTGCCGCGGAACCACAGGCAGTCTGAACCACACCGCCTTGCCGGACTCGGTGGGTCGGTGACCGCAGGACGAACTGAGGCTGCGGATGAGCAGCAGGCCGCGCCCGTGCTCCTGCCACGGGTCGGGGGCCGCCATGAGCGGGACGGTGAGGTTGCCGGGGGGTACCGGGTCGGGGTCGTGCACCTCGACCGTGCAGTCCGTCGGCTTCAGCTCGACGATCAGCTCTATGGGCCCGTCACCCGTGGCGTGCTCCACGGCGTTCGCGACCAGCTCCGCGGTGAGCAGTTCCGCGATGTCGCTGTCGGTCGCGTGCGTCGGCTCCGCCAGCGCCGTACGGACCAGTGCGCGGGCGACGGGCACGGCTGCGGCGGTGTGCGGCAGCGCGATGCGCCAGGAGGCGGGTGCGGGACGTTACAAGGCGGGTCCGTTCATGGCGCAGGCTGTCCTGCTTTCAACTTCAGGCATGGTACGGCGCGCCCCGGCGGGTGCCGTCGGGGGGCTCCACCCGGGTCTCCGTAGACCCCGGTACCGGGCGGCGTACCCCTGAGGACGGCCCGCCGTGCACGTGAGTGCCCATCGTTACCGCCCTGTCGAGAACGTGTGACGCGGTGGCGGGCGGCTGTCACAAGGCGCCCGGCGTGCGCCCCCCTTCTCTCCGGGCGCCAATGCTTTTCCGTGCGCCAACAGCGCCCCAGGACACCACTGCGCGCCATATCGCGTATTCATGACGGTGGTGATAACTTCGTCATAGAGCCCATTGGAGTCCGTGGCGTCCCTGGACTCCACGGACTCCACGGACTCCAGAGCTGCAGTGCAGACAGCCGCCCCCGTCCGAGGAGGCCGCACGTCATGAGTCCCTTCACCGGCTCCGCCGCCCGCACCTCCGACTGGCGGCATCTGCGATGCGCGCACGCCGACGGGGTCGCCACAATCACCCTGGCCCGCCCCGAGAAGCTCAACGCGCTCACCTTCGGCGCCTACGCCGACCTGCGCGATCTGCTCGCCGAACTGTCCCGGGAGAAGTCGGTCCGGGCCCTGGTGCTGGCCGGGGAGGGACGAGGCTTCTGTTCGGGCGGCGACGTCGACGAGATCATCGGCGCCACACTGTCCATGGACACCGCTCAACTGCTCGACTTCAACCGCATGACCGGGCAGGTCGTACGGGCCGTACGGGAGTGCCCGTTCCCGGTGATCGCGGCCGTGCACGGGGTGGCCGCGGGAGCGGGCGCCGTCCTCGCGCTCGCCGCGGACTTCCGGGTGGCCGACCCCTCCGCCCGCTTCGCGTTCCTCTTCACCAGGGTCGGACTGTCCGGCGGCGACATGGGTGCCGCCTATCTGCTGCCGAGGGTCGTCGGGCTCGGGCACGCCACCCGGCTGCTGATGCTGGGCGAGCCGGTGCGGGCGCCCGAGGCCGAGCGGATCGGGCTGATCAGCCGGCTGACCGAGGAGGGCAGCGCCGACGAGGCCGCCCAGGCCCTGGCCCGCCGCCTCGCCGACGGCCCGGCACTCGCGTACGCCCAGACGAAGGCGCTGCTCACCGCCGAACTGGACATGCCGCTCGCCGCCTCCGTCGAACTGGACGCCTCGACCCAGGCGCTGCTGATGAACGGCGAGGACTACGCCGAGTTCCACGCCGCCTTCACCGAGAAGCGGCCGCCGAAGTGGCGGGGGAGGTAGCCGTGAACGGTACCGAGGGACGACCTCTGCGCGTCGCCGTCATAGGCGGCGGCCCCGGCGGGCTGTACGCCGCCGCCCTGCTCAAGCGGCTCGACCCGGCCCGCGAGATCACGGTCTGGGAGCGCAACGCCCCCGACGACACCTTCGGCTTCGGCGTCGTCCTGTCCGACGAGACCCTCGGCGGCATCGAGCACGCGGACCCGGTCGTGTACGAGGCGCTGAAGGCGGAGTTCGTGCGCTGGGACGACATCGACATCGTGCACCGGGGCGTGCGCCACACCTCGGGCGGCCACGGCTTCGCCGCGCTCGGCAGGAAGCGGCTGCTGGAGATCCTGCACGAGCGCTGCCGCTTGCTCGGCGTCGAACTGCGCTTTCGCACCGAGGCCCCGTGCCCGGCCTGGCTCTTTGAGACGTACGACCTGGTGATCGCCGCCGACGGGGTGCACAGCGCCACCCGCGAGGCGTACGCAGAGGTGTTCGGACCCTCGGTCGAAGAGCACCGCTGCCGCTACATCTGGCTCGCCGCCGACTTCGCCTTCGACGCGTTCCGCTTCGAGATCGCCGAGACCGAACACGGCGTGCTGCAACTGCACGGCTATCCCTACGCGGCCGACTCCTCGACCGTGATCGTGGAGATGCGCGAGGACGTGTGGCGGGCCGCCGGATTCGACGGACTGGAGACCGCCGAGACGATCGAGCGCTGCGCCAAGATCTTCGCGGACGCGCTGCGCGGCCGGCCCCTGCGCTCCAACAACTCCACCTGGACCACCTTCCGCACGGTCGTCAACGAGCACTGGTCGCACGGCAACCTGGTGCTCCTCGGCGACGCCGCGCACACCGCGCACTTCTCGATCGGCTCGGGTACGAAGCTGGCGGTGGAGGACGCGCTGGCGCTGGCCGCCTGTCTGGAGGAGCAGCCCTCGCTGCGGGAGGCCCTGGTCGCCTACGAGGAGGAGCGGCGACCGGTCGTCGCCTCCACCCAGCGCGCGGCCCGCGCCAGCCTGGAGTGGTTCGAGAATCTCTCCCTCTACCTCGACCAGCCGTCCCGCCGGTTCGCCTTCAACCTGCTCACCCGCAGCCGCCGGGTCACCCACGACAATCTGCGGCTGCGTGACGCGCACTTCACCGAGGCGGTGGAACGGGAGTTCGGCTGCCCACCCGGCACACCCCCGATGTTCACTCCCTTCCGACTGCGCGGTCTGACCCTGCGCAACCGGCTCGTGGTCTCCCCGATGGACATGTACTCGGCGGTGGAGGGTGTCCCGGGCGACTTCCACCTCGTCCACCTGGGGGCTCGGGCGCTGGGCGGGGCCGGTCTGGTGATGACCGAGATGGTGTGCGTGAGCCCCGAGGGCCGGATCACCCCGGGCTGCGCCGGGCTCTACACCGGGCGGCAGGGCGAGGCATGGCGGCGGATCACCGACTTCGTGCACACCCGGGCGCCGGGCACCGCGATCGGCGTGCAGCTGGGGCACAGTGGCCGCAAGGGCTCCACCAAACTGATGTGGGAGGGCATGGACGAGCCGCTGGACGAGGGCAACTGGCCGCTCGTGGCCGCCTCCGCGATCCCGTACAAGCCGGGCAGCCGGACTCCCCGCGAGCTGCCCCGCGCCCAACTGACCGACATCCGCGAGCAGTTCGCAGATGCCGCCTGGCGGGCCGCACGCAGCGGCTTCGACCTCCTCGAACTCCACTGCGCCCACGGCTATCTGCTCTCCGGCTTCCTCTCGCCGCTCACCAACCGCCGCACCGACGCCTACGGCGGCACGCTCGCGAAACGGCTGCGCTTCCCGCTCGAGGTCTTCGACGCCGTACGGGCCGTGTGGCCCGAGGAGCGGCCCATGACCGTACGGATCTCCGCGACCGACTGGGCCGAGGGCGGCACCACCGCCGACGAGGCCGTCGAGATCGCCCGTGCCTTCGCCGCGCACGGCGTCGACGCGATCGATGTGTCCACCGGACAGGTGGTGGCCGAGGAGCAGCCGGCCTACGGGCGCTCGTACCAGACCCCGTACGCCGACCGGATCCGCCACGAGACCGGCGTCCCGGTGATCGCGGTGGGCGCGATCTCGTCCTGGGACGACGTCAACTCGCTGCTCCTCGCCGGGCGCACGGACCTGTGCGCCCTCGCCCGGCCACATCTGTACGACCCGCACTGGACGCTGCACGCGGCGGCCGAGCAGGGGTACGGCGGGCCGGGCGCGGTGTGGCCCGCGCCCTACCGTGCGGGCAGCCGACGCCCGCAGACCGGGCGCATGGACGCTCCCAAACCGCGGCTCACACTTGGCTGTTGAGCTCTGCCACGGGACCAGGGCGAAACCGGTCACCGCGAGGAGCGCGCCTCGACCGGGATGGCCATGGTGAGGGAGAGTCACACCCCCACGAAGGCTGCCCCCGCGTCCCGCAGCCGTTCGTGCAGCGCCCGGAAGACCTCGGCC
>CBFHCJ010000353.1:0-7149 GCA_965654005.1 uncultured Streptomyces sp.
GCCGCCACGCCCGGGGCCATCTCCGGTATCCACTGCCGGTCCGTCCAGTTGGCCAGGACGACCAGGTCCAGGTCCCCGGCCTCGTGACCGGCGTTCGCCAGTGCCGCGTTCGCGGCCTGGACCGCCATGAACTGCAGCGTCTCGTCCTCGTCGGCGACATGGAGGCTGCGCACGCCCAGCTCGGCCGCGGCCTCGGGCGGATACGTGCGGCCGTCGATGGTGACCTCGCCCTCGTGGCTGCGCCGGTGGCGCGGGTAGTAGTGGCCGACACCGGCGAACTTCAGCCCGGATTCCTTCCAGGTACGGCCTTCGGCGCGAGCGTGCATGGTCGAACTCCTTGAGTCGGTGGAGAGGGTGGGTTAGGTGGAGGTGGAGGTGGAGAGGGAGGTGGCGGTCACCGGAAGCGGCCGTCCGGGTCGAGGGTGCGCAGTAGCGTCAACTCCTCGTCGGTGATGGGCTTTTCGGCTACGACGCCGGACACGTCGACGGTCCAGGAGGTGCGGGTCGCTACGGCCTGCGAGGCATGCCGGGCTAACTCGCACGGGCCGTCGGCGGCTGTCTCGTCCCGTGTGTCGTCCCGTGCGTCGTCCGTGGGGAGCCAGGTCGCGAGCCGGAAGCCGGCCTTGGCGCCGTCCCGGGCGAAGCGGCCGAAGTCGCTGACCACTTCGCGGATCCGGTGGCCGGGGCTGGTGCGGTAGCCGACCTCGGTGACATAGCGGCGGCGGGACGACGGGGCGATCACCACGCAGTCGGTGGAGGAGGCGATGTCGTTGGCGCCGCCCGAGCCGGTCAGCCAACGGCCGTCCGTGCCACGGCTGGTGTTGATCGTGCCGTTCTCGTCGATCTCGGCGGCGGCCAGGACGCCCAGCGCCCGGGGGTTGGCCGCGATCATGCCGCCGAGGATCTCCGGGATGCCCGCGAGCATCTCGCTGTGCTGCGCGTGCAGCAGGCTGAACAGGAAGGTGTCACCGCCCTCGGGCCGGAAGCCGTACATGCCCAGCTCCGCCACGACCTTGACGTCGTGTCCGCTTGACCGCAGCACTTCGGCCGCGAGCCAGGCCGTCATGTGCGAGGTGCCGATCCCGGCGAGCAGGGTGTCGTACCCGTGCGCGCGGACCTGATCGGCGACGGCGCGGGCACCCAGCACGATCAGGCGTTCATGCCGGGTGGCGGGCACGGGATCACTGGTCTCGCCGGTCTCGGGCGATGCGGTGAACGACTCGGCGGGCGTGCCGGCGGCGGCAGGCGTGGGCACGGCGGGGGTGTCGGCACCGGACGCGGCCTCGCCGGACGCGACGGCAGCCGGGCGGCGGCCCCGTGCGGCCTTCGCCCGCGTCACGACCTCCTGCTCGCAGCGGTGGATCTCCGCCCACGCCTCGATCTCCGCGTCGTAGTCGTCATCCGCTGCCGTACCCGCCGTACCCGCCGCGTCCTGCGGCAGTCGCAGTTCTGCACGCCGGCGGGCGCCCAGGCGCCGTACGTACTCCTTGTGGGAGTCGGGCCCGGTGACCCAGGTGCGGTACCAGTCCTTGCCGCGCTCCTCGCCGTGGCAGGAGGCGACGATCTCCTCCAGGAAGGCGTAGTCGTCCACATAGCCGTCCACTCCGGCGAGTTGTCCCGTGCGCAGGGCCTGCGGGTGGGCGCCGAGCGGGGCCTCGGTCAGGCCCAGGACCCGTTGGCCGGGGATCAGTACACGGTCGTTGATCCGGCGCAGTTCCTCGCGGCTGACGATCTTCTCGACGGAGGCGACGACCCCGCGCCCCGCGGCGTAGGCGGCCCAGGCGCCCTCGCCCGATGGCGGCACCAGCGCGATGTTGCCGTCCTCGTCGGCGACCACGCCGTGCACGAGGGTGATGTCGGGGCGCAGCGGCGCGAGCAGGGTGATCTCCTCGCCCGGGCGGGCGGGGTCGGGCACCCGGTGCAGCACGTCCGGCTTGCCCTCGGCGAGGTCGGTGCCGGCCAGCGAACCGGTGACCGCGTAGGGGACTCCCTGGGCGCCGGCGATCAGCCGCTGGACGTAACTGAGCAGCGACCAGGCCTCGAAGAGGAACGGTTCGCCCTTTTCCAGGTCCGCATAGAGCGGGTTGGGGCGGGGCGAGGGGTAGGTGTCCCCGGCGAAACCGGCGATCACCTTGTCGGCGACGCCGGACAGCGCGAGCGCGTGGGCCGAGGAGTGCACAGCGGTGGTGGACACCGTCAGGTGGCCGTCCGCGCCGAGGACCCGGCAGAGGGCGTAGGTGAGCGCGTTGGGGCGGGACGGGGTGCCGGCCAGGTGGACGTGGTCGCCGGGCCGTACCAGGGCGCGGACCAGTTCGTCCACGTCGGCGGCGATCAGGGGCCGGCTCATGACGGGGCTCCCAGAGCGACGACCGCGGTCTGGCTGCCGAAGGCGAACGACATGGACACCGCGAGGTCGACGTCCGCCGGGCGCGGGCCCTCGAAGACGTGGTCGTGGTCGCACTCGGGGTCCGGCGTGGTGAAGTTGATGGTGGGCGCGATCACCCGGTGGTGGATCATCAGGCTGGTCGCGGCGACGTTGATGATGCCCGCGAGGCCGAACGTATGGCCGTAGATGGGCTTGTTGGAGCTGAGCGGCGGCAGCGCGGCCGCGGTGCGCTCCGGGTACAGGGCGCGCAGCGCGCGCGACTCGGCGATGTCGTTGTAGCGGGTGGCGGTGCCGTGCGCGCAGAAGTAGTCGACCTCGTCGGCGCTGCGGCCCGCGTCGGCCAGGGCGTCCTCGATGACGGAGGCGGTGACCTTGCCGGTCAGGTCCATGGTGGTGGGGTGGGCGGCCTCGTTGAGGGAGGCGGCCGAGAGGATCTCGGCGTAGATCCGGGCGCCGCGCGCCGTGGCGACCGACTCCCGCTCCAGGCACAGCACGACGGAGCCCTCACCGAGCGCGAATCCCTCACGGTCGTTGCTGTAGGGGCGCACCGCGCGGCTCGGGTCGTCGCGCTCGGAGGAGATCACGCCGTGGCCCATCGCCCGGTAGCAAGCGGCGACTTCGGGCAGGATCGGGAACTCGTGCCCGCCGACCAGCATGGCGTCGGCGGCGCCGGAGCGCAGCTCGCGCAGCGCCAGCTGGATGGCCTGGTGGCCGCCGACGCAGGCGTTGCTGACGGTGGTGACGAGGCCCTGGGCGTCGGTGTAGACGGCCGAGAGCGTGGCCGGGCAGCCGGGGAGGCCGCGGAACATCGCGCCCTTGTCGCCGAAGGCGTCCGGGTCGGCGCCCGTGAGCACGTCGCGCCACCAGGCGAACGTCCCGCGCGAGGAGGACATGACGATGCCGAGGCGGCGCGGGTCCAGGGCTCCGGCGCCGAGTCCGGCGTCGCGGCGGGCCTCGGCGACCGCCGACATGGCGATGAGGATCTCCCGGGAGTACTTGGCGGCATGCGCGTCCGTCAGCTCCGGGAGGAAGGGGCGGTGGTCGAAGCTGTCGATCTCGGCCGCCGCGTAGACCGGGAGTCCCGCCTTCGCGCCGTCGAACCGGGTGAGCGGCCCCACCTGGGAGCGGCCACCCGAGATGTTCGCCCAGAACTGGTCGACCGAGAGGGTGTGGGGGAGAACGACACCGATTCCTGTGACCACGATGCGTTCGTTGCCCAGCGCCAGGAAGGATGACGCCGAACTCGCCGATTTACGTATCTCGAATTCACTGTTCGTCATGTCGAAAACATTAGGACCGGCGGAATGCGCTGCCATGGGCCGCCGGGTACTCTTTCGCGAGGAATCCGGTACTGCCGGTACCGGCCCAGGTGGTAGGGGTTTCGAAAGTGACATCGGCAGTCACCCGAAGAGGAATTCCCCCCCGCGTCGCGCGCCCGTAGGTTGGTGAGGTCGCCCGCTGGACCTCCGCCAACGACAAGGAAAATGATGACGGACACATCACCTTCCGACGTACGACACCCCACCCTCAGTCTTGGAATTGTCGTACTCGCCTGTTTTCTTCTCCCGATCTCACTGACGGGAGCCTCCATTTCGATGCCGGGCGTGGCGAGCGATTTCCACAACAGCCTCTCCGCCGGCCAGTGGATCGTGAACGGCTATGACCTGACCTTCGCCAGTTTCATGCTGGCCACCGGCGCGTTCGCGGACCGGTTCGGCCGCCGGAAGGTCTTCGCGATCGGCAGCGCCGTCTTCGCGGGCGCGTCGCTGGTGTCGGCTCTCTCCAACGGCATCGTGCTGTTGGACGCGGCCCGGGCCGTCGCCGGTGTGGGCGCGGCCGCCGTCCTCACCTCCGGCAGCGCGCTGCTCGCCGGGACCTTCACCGGCCCGGCACGGGTCAAAGCGTTCGGTCTCTTCGGCACGGCCGTAGGGATCGGCCAGGCGTTCGGACCGTTCGTGTCCGGCGCGCTGTCGACCGCGTTCGGATGGCGGTCGATCTTCCTGGTGCCCGCCCTCGTCGGGGGCGCCGTCGTCGCCCTGTCCGCCCTGCTGCCGGAGTCGCGCGACCCGGAGGCCACCCGGGTCGACTGGGCCGGCACCAGCACCCTCACCTGCGCCCTGGCCGCCCTGATCACGGCGCTGCTCGAAGGTCCCGAACTGGGCTGGGGGAACTGGCTGGTCGTCACCGGGTTCATCGCCTGCGTCGTGCTGTTCGTCGCCTTCGTCGTCGCCGAGCGCAGCCAGCGGCGCCCGATGGCCGACCTGTCCCTGCTGACCCAGCCCCGGTTCGCCTCGCTGTGCGCCGCTGCCGTGGCCATGGTCGCCGGCTTCACGCCGCTGCTGGTCTACCTGCCGAGCTATCTGACAGCCGTCAACGCGCAGACCACCATGCACGCCGGCGTGGACCTGCTGATGGTCACCGTGCCCACCATCTTCTTCCCCCTGATCACCGGCTACCTTCAGCGCTGGGTCCCGGTACGGCACCTGGTGACCGCCTCGGTCGGCCTGCCGGCCGTCGGCGTGGCCTGGCTGACGGTCATCGAGCCCGGCATCAGCAACTGGGCGACTCTGGGCCCCTTCCTGGTCATCGGGATCGGCGTCGGCGTCGCCTTCGGCGTGCAGGACGGCGCGGCCGTCTCCAGCGTGGAGCCGTCCCGGGCCGGCATGGCGGCGGGCATGTTCAACACGATGCGCCTGGGCGGTGAGGCCGTGGCGATCGCCGTCGTCGGCATGCTGCTGGTGACCTTCACCCGCATGCAGCTCGGCCACCGCCTCGACGGGTTCCCGGGCCGGTACGCACACGACCCCGCCGCGCTGGCCGCCGTGGTGAACCAGGGGCAGCTCGACGCCCCGGCCGCCACCGTGCCGAGCGGGATACGGGATTCCTTCCGCGCCATCGCGAGCAGCGCCTACACCGACGGCCTGCACTACGCGCTGTGGGCCATGGCCGCCTTCTGCGCGGCCGTGACGGTGCTGGTGGCCGTCGTCGGCGCCCGGCACCAGGCGCCCCCGGCCGAGGACGCGACGCCGAACGCGGCCGAATCCGAATCCGAGAGCCAGGCCGAGCCGGCCCTGACCTGACCCGAACCGACCTGAACCTACCTGAACCGACCTGAACTGACCTGACCTGACCTGACAAGGAACACGACCATGACACAGGCATCAGACGTGGTGATTGTCGGCGCCGGACCGGTCGGCCTGACGCTCGGGGCGGATCTCCTGCAACGCGGCATCGCCGTACGGGTCATCGAGCAGGCGGAGCGCCCGCACCCCCACGCCAAGGCGATCGTCATGTGGCCCCGGGGCATAGAGGCCCTCGGCCGGATCGGCGCGGCGGACGAGATCGTGGCGCGCGGACACGTCATCCGGGCGCAGAACTACCACTCCGGGGGCCGCCGGCTGGCCCGCACGCGCTTCGACAAGCTCACCGGCACCCGCTACGCGTACGCGCTGTCCCTGCCCCAGGAAGAGACCGAGGCGGTGCTGCGCGGCCGGTTCGAGGCCCTGGGTGGAAAGATCGAGTTCGGGGTGCGGCTGGAGAACCTGAGCCGGACGCCGGACGGAGTGGATCTGGAGCTGTCCGCCGGGGGTACGTCCTGGACCGAGTCGTGTTCCTGGCTCGTGGGCTGCGACGGAGCGCACAGCACCGTGCGCAAGGCACTCGGCGTCCCCTTCACCGGTGCGTCCTACCCCCAGCAGTTCCTGCTGGCCGACGGGGAGTGCGAGACGCCCCTCGCCCACGACGAGGCGCACTACTTCATGACGCCGTCCGGGGTCCTGGTCGTGGTCGGCCTGCCGGGCGGCCTGTACCGGGTCTTCGTGAGCGTCGCCCCGGACACGCCGGTCGAGGACGCCCGGCGCAGCGTGCAGGAGGCCGCGGCCGAACGCTGCCCGGTCCCCCTGCGCCTGCGCGGGGAGCCGCGCACCGGGGTGTTCCGGGTGCACCGCCGGGCCACGGAGAGCTTCCGCACGGGCCGGGTGCTGATCGCCGGGGACGCGGCCCACATCCACAGCCCGGCCGGCGGCCAGGGCCTCAACACCGGCCTGGAGGACGCCTCTTCGCTGGCCTGGCGCCTGGCACAGGTCGTCCGGGGCACTCAGAAGCCGTCGGTGCTCGACGACTGGGACCGCGAGCGCCGGCACGTGGCGCAGGGGGTGGTGGACGACACCGATCTCCAGACCCGGCTGTGGATGCTGACGGGGTGGCGGCGCCGGCTGCGGGACGTCGCGATCGGCCTGGCCCAGGCCGCCGGACTGCTCGACCGGATCGTCGTACCCCGCCAGGCCCAGCTCACCCTCGGCTACCCCGGGGCACGGCAGCGCCACGGCAGGTTGCGGTCGGGGCTCCGGCTGCCCGACGTACGGTTGTCCGACGGCCGTTGGCTGCACGGCCTGCTGGATCCCGCGCGGCCGACCTTGCTGCTCCTCGCCCCCGCCGCATCGGCCACCGCCGACCGGCTGACGGCACGGTGGGAGGGACACCCCGGCCTGGACGTCGTACGGGTCGCCTCCCCCGCGGTGCGCTCGGCACTGGGCGCGCGCACCGAGGCGGCCGTCGTCGTGCGCCCCGACGGGGTCGTCGCCTGGTGCGGACGGCTCGACGACAACGGGCTGCACAACTGGCTGAACGGCTCCGCCCTCCTCGCACATGCTCCCGCGGACGCCGCTCGCTGACCACACCGCCCGGGGCCGGCCCGGTCACCGTTTTGGCCGCCGCGACCTGACCGAGGTCGCGGCGGCCGCGTGCCGTGCGCGGTGGTCGAT
>CBFHCJ010000354.1:0-7135 GCA_965654005.1 uncultured Streptomyces sp.
CAGGTAGCCGGTCTGTCCCTCCATGCCCGGCGCCCCCTTGGGCGCCTTCGGCACCGGGAACTTCATCGTCTGGCGCTTGCTCGCGTCCAGCCAGTGCATCTGGACCATGTTGTTCAGGACGTAGTTCCAGCGGTTCTTCGCCAGTTGCTTGCCGGTGTCGGTGGCGATCGCCCAGTCGTACTGGTTCGGCGCCTGGAGCAGCGCGGCCAGGTAGGCGCCCTCCTCGACCGTGAGGTTCTTGGCGTCCTTGCGGTAGTACGCCTGCGCCGCGGCCTGGATGCCGTAGGCGCCGCGACCGTAGTAGCTGGTGTTGATGTAGCCCGCGAGGATGTAGTCCTTGGACTTCTTGCGGTCCAGCTTCAGCGAGATGACCAGTTCCTTCAGCTTGCGCGTGACGGTCTGGTTCTGGGTCAGGTAGTAGTTCTTGACGTACTGCTGGGTGATCGTCGAACCGCCCTGGGCACCCTTGCCGGAGAGGGTGTTGAGAATGCCGCGGGCCGTGCCCCTCAGGTCGATGCCGTTGTCGTTGTAGAACGTCTTGTTCTCGGCGGCGACGAAGGTGTGCTGCACGGGCTTGGGTATCTCGTCGAGGTCGACGTTCTCACGGTTGAGCTTGCCGCTGCGGGCGAGGATCGTGCCGTCGCTGTACTTGTAGATGTTGCTCTGCACGTCGGCGTCGGCGTTCGCGGTCGGAATGGGTGTCATCACGTACAGCGCGACGAACGCGCCCATGACCAGTAGCACGAAGCCGAACAGCGTGCCGACGATCTTCTTCCACGTGAAGAGCCTGCGTATCCAGCTCTTCTCACTCTTCTCGCTCTTGGCGGCCCTGCCGCGCGCGGCAGCCCGGCCGCCGGTGGCGGCCGTCCCAGTGCCTTCCGACGCGGAGCCGGCTGTCTGCGACGAGCGCTGGGGCGCCGCGCGGCGGCTCCCGCGCTGCCGCGCTCGTCTCTCTTCCGCTCGTCCCATGGGTCGATCCGCTCCGCTTCCTTCTCGTGGGTCGCACAAGTTCGCCCGGGTCAACTCAGAAAGCTAACACCGCGGGGTGTGACGAAGGGCCATCGATCATGCCTTACGCGGACGTGAGATCCAGCACCCGCCCCATCACGCCACCATCACGCCCCATCACATCCATCGGAACCGACGATCCAGAGGCGTGGATGGTTGCCAGGCGGGGTAATGTGCTATCACTTAGATAGACCAGAGCTAAGTATGAAACGGGGGTACGATCCATGTCGACACACGACGCTTCCGCCACCGCGGACATACCCGAGATGCCGAGCCCGCGCGTACGGGAGTTCCCGGCGCACAGCGTCGGCGGCGGGTTCGCGCTGCTGCTCGGGCTGGTCGGGCTGACGGTGGCCGTCTGCGTGGTCGCCGAAGGCGCGACGACCACCGCGTCCGGCCTCAAGGTCGCGCTGATCGTCGTAGGCGTCCTGGAAGGCCTCTCGGCGTTCATCGTGATGTGCGGTCTGAACACCGTGGCACCGGGCGAGGCCCGTGTCGTCCAGCTCTTCGGGCGCTACCGCGGCACGATCCGGCAGGACGGGCTGCGCTGGGTGAACCCGTTCACCTCGCGCACGAAGATCTCGACGCGGGTACGCAACCACGAGACCGCCGTCCTCAAGGTCAACGACGCGTACGGCAACCCGATCGAGCTGGCCGCCGTGGTGGTCTGGAAGGTCGAGGACACCGCGCAGGCCACGTTCGAGGTGGACGACTTCCTGGAGTTCGTCGCCACGCAGACCGAGGCGGCCGTGCGGCACATCGCCATCGAGTACCCGTACGACGCCCACGAGGAGGGCGGGCTCTCACTGCGCGGCAACGCAGAGGAGATCACCGAGAAGCTCGCCGTCGAGCTGCACGCACGCGTGGAGGCCGCCGGGGTGCAGATCATCGAGTCACGCTTCACGCATCTCGCGTACGCTCCCGAGATCGCGTCGGCGATGCTCCAGCGTCAGCAGGCGGGCGCGGTGGTCGCCGCACGGCGGGAGATCGTCGACGGTGCGGTGGGGATGGTCGAGGCGGCGCTCGCCCGGATGACCGAGAGGGACATCGTGGAGCTGGACGAGGAACGGAAGGCGGCGATGGTGTCGAACCTGATGGTGGTGCTGTGCGGGGACCGGGCGCCGCAGCCCGTGCTGAACACGGGAACGCTCTACCAGTGACGCGTCCTGAGGAGGACTCGCCGAGGAGGCGGCCGCAGCAGCGCAAGCAAGTGCTGCTGCGGCTGGACCCCTTGGTGTACGAGGCGCTGGCGCGGTGGGCCGGGGACGAGTTGCGCTCGGCCAACGCGCAGATCGAGTTCCTGTTGCGGCGGGCGCTGGCGGAGGCGGGGCGCCTGCCCGGCGAAGCTGGGCCCCTCCCTCGACGGGGGCGCCCACCTGGGGGCTCCGCTCCCAGACCCCCATCGGCCTGAACGGCCTCGTCCTCAAACTCCCCAAGCCGAATCAATCCAGGCTGTGCCAGGATCGTGAGTGTCGAACCCTGTGAGAAGCACTCGTGCAATCGGTGTCTCTGTGCTGCCAGGAGAGCGTGTGCCGATCCAGTTCACCCTGCCGACTGGTGAGTGACCCATGTCCCTCGACTCCCTGAAGTCCGCCATCCCGGACTACGCCAAGGATCTGAAGCTCAACCTGGGCTCGGTCATCGGCAACTCCGACCTGTCGGCGCAGCAGCTGTGGGGCACGGTGCTGGCGACCGCGATCGCGTCGCGTTCGGCGATCGTGCTGCGCGAGCTGGCGCCGGAGGCGAAGGCCAACCTCTCGCCGGAGGCGTACACCGCGGCGAAGTCCGCGGCCGCCGTCATGGCGATGAACAACGTCTTCCACCGCACGCGCCACCTGCTCTCGGACCACGAGTACGGCAAACTGCGCGCGGGTCTACGGATGAACGTCCTCGGCAACCCCGGGGTCGACAAGGTCGACTTCGAGCTCTGGTCGTTCGCGGTGTCGGCGATCAACGGCTGCGGGCTGTGCCTGGACTCGCACGAGCAGGTGCTACGGAAGGCGGGCGTGGACCGTGAGGTCGTCCAGGAGGCGTTCAAGATCGCGTCGGTGATCCATGCGGTCGCGGTGACCCTGGACGCCGAAGCGGTGCTTCCCGACTAAGTGGCCGTCGGGCCTGGCTCACCCTTGGCGGGCGGGGCCCTCTTCGCTCTCGTGGCCGCCCTTCGGGGCTGCGCCCCCGGACCCCCCTTCGGTATCGACAGCCTCGTCCTCGAACATGGGACGGGCCGGGTTTCGCTGACCGGCGCCACGGAAGGCCTCCTCGCCGGAGTACGACCGCAGGTAGCCCACCGCGGTGTTCGTCACCGCCACCAGCGGTACCGCCACCACCGCACCGCCGATGCCCGCGATCATGGCGCCGGCCGTCACGGACAGCACCACCGCCAGCGGATGGACCCGCACCGCCCGGCCCAGGATGAACGGCTGCAGGATGTGGCCCTCGATCTGCTGCACGGCGAGGACCACGACCAGCGTCATGATGGCGGTGAAGACACCCTGCGTCACCAGCGCCACCACCACCGCCAGCGCGCCCGAGGCCACCGCGCCCACCAGGGGGATGAAGGAGAAGAGGAAGATGAAGACGGCGAGCGGCACGGCCATGGGCACGTTCAGGAAGTAGATCCCCAAGCCGATGAAGATCGCGTCGATCAGGGCCACTATCACCGTGCCCCGCACATAGGCCGTCAGCGTGCGCCACGCCCGCGGGCCCGCGCCCGCCACCCCCGGCCGGGCCGCCGCCGGCACCAGCTTCAGCGTCCACTCCCAGATCCGCCGGCCGTCGTAGAGCAGGAAGAGGGTCGAGAAGACCGTCAGGAGCATGCCGGTCAGGGCCTCGACGACGACCTGCACGCCCTCCAGGCCCGCCGAGGTGATCTGGTCGGTGTTGGCGCCGATCGCCTCGCGCAGGTTCTTGGCGATCTGGTTGATCTGCTTGTCGGTGACGTGGAAGGGGCTGTTGAGCAGCCACTTGCGCAACTCGTCGATGCCGTCCTGGATCTGGTTGGAGAGCGAGTCGATGTTCTCCATGACCTGCCAGGTCACGAACCAGCCGATAAGACCGATGACGACGAAGCCGAGGATCGCCGTCAGCGCGGTCGCCGGCCCCCTCGGCACTCCGTAACACCTCAGCCGCGCCACTGTGGGTTGCAGCAGCGCCGTGATGAGCAGCGCGCACACGAACGCGAACACCACCAGCTGGACGGTGCTGATGACCCGCATCAGCACCCAGACCGTGCCCGCGAGGACGAGAAGTCGCCAGCCTGCCTCGGCCGCCACCCGTACACCCCACGGCACCGCTTCGACGGGATGTGGGCGCGGTTGTACCGCGGGGGCGTACGCCGGGGGCGGCGGGACACTGTAGGGCACCGGGGGCGGCTCCGGCTCGGTGTGCTCCTTCTCGACCTCGGCGCGGCGTTCGTCCAACCGCTCCCCCATCTGGGTCAGTCCGGCGCCGAGCCGAGAGAGCCACCCTGGCACTTGCGACATGATCCGTCCTCTTCCCCCGTGTCCCCGGGTGCTCCCCACCACTCCCCCCGGAGTCGTCGGTTCCGACCGTACATGGCGGGGCCCTGTGGCAGTGAACGGCCGCAGCCCCTCACCCGTAGACGGTGAGAGGCTGCGTGAGGTTGAGCGACCGCGCCCGGCGAATCAGCGGCTCAGTACCAGCTGTTGGCCTGCCAGAACGACCATGCCTGGCAGGGGCTGCCGTACCGGCTGTTCATGTAGTTGAGACCCCACTTGATCTGGGTGGCGGGGTTGGTCTGCCAGTCGGCGCCGGCGGACGAGTACTTCGAGGCCGGCAGGGCCTGGAAGAGACCGTAGGCGCCCGAGCCGGCGTTGACCGCGTGGTAGTTCCAGCTGGACTCGTGGTCCACGATGTTGCTGAAGCACTGGAACTGGTCGCTCGCCACCATCTGGCGGGCCATCGCCTGGATCTGAGCCACGGTGTACGAGCTCTGGACCTGGAAGCTGGACGAGTCACGCGTGGAGCGCGTGGCAACGGCCTTGGCCTCGGCGCGTTCCTTCGCGTCCTTCTCGGCCTTCTCTGCCTTCTCGGCGGCAGCCTTCTTGGCGACTGCGATATCGGCGGCAGCCTTGCGGGCCGCCTCCTCGGCGTCCTTCTTGGCGCTTGCGTCCGCCTGGATGGCCTGCGCGTCGGCCTGCTGCGTCAGGGACGCGGTCTGTACCTGCGCCTGCTGCCCTGCGGGTATGTCCGCGAGGAGCGTCGAGTCGCTTGCCGTTGCCTCGGCGTCGTTCGAGGGCACTCCAGTGCTGCCCGAGGCAACACCAGTGACGGCGCCGACAGCGGTGACCGCCGTGGCCGAGGCCACTGCGAATCCCCGGACCGAAATCCGGCTCACACGGTTTTCCTTCCAGCATCGCCCGCTTCGGTGACCCTGGCGGACGCAATCGTGCCCCTGACGCTGGCCTCCCAACTGCGGGGTCACGGGAGGCACGGGCCCGGTGGGCAACTCCCGCTGAGGGAGCGCCGTGTGGTGCTCGGGCGGCATACGACGGCTCTATGTAGTTCTGGTGTTTCTGCTGTTCCGGACCGCTGGGGGTACGGGCGTGTCGTATGCGGGGCCTGACAGGAGTGAGACTTTGCCGTAACCCGACGCCGGGTGGCAATTCCGAGTTGCGTGTGAAAGCTCACATCCCGTTTGGCCCAGGAGTTTCTCAGAAACCTCCCCACACGCAGGCGCCGCCCGGCTAGGCTCTACGCCTTTGCCGGACGGCGCCAACCGACGGGTAGCTACCCCAACTTGAGCACTTGGGTCAGATCTGCCCGTCCTCGAGCATTTCGGTCACAAGGGCAGCGATCTGGGACCTCTCGGACCGGGTGAGCGTGACGTGCGCGAAGAGCGGATGCCCCTTCAGCTTCTCCACCACGGCGACGACTCCGTCGTAGCGGCCCACTCGCAGGTTGTCCCGCTGGGCCACGTCATGGGTCAGAACCACCCGTGAATTCGCGCCGATTCGTGACAGAACGGTCAACAGAACGTTCCGTTCGAGCGACTGGGCCTCGTCCACGATCACAAAGGCGTCGTGGAGCGAGCGGCCGCGGATGTGGGTGAGCGGCAGGACCTCCAGCATCCCGCGCGCGGTGACCTCTTCGATGACCTCGCGGCTGGTGACCGCGGACAGCGTGTCGAAGACCGCCTGCGCCCAGGGGCTCATCTTCTCGGCCTCGGTGCCCGGCAGATAGCCGAGCTCCTGCCCGCCGACCGCGTACAGCGGCCGGAAGACCATCACCTTCTGGTGCTGCCTCCGCTCCAGCACCGCCTCCAGACCCGCGCACAGCGCCAGCGCCGACTTGCCGGTGCCGGCCCGGCCGCCCATCGACACGATCCCGACGTCCGGGTCCAGCAGCAGATCGAGGGCGATGCGCTGTTCGGCGCTGCGGCCCTTGATGCCGAACGCCTCCCGGTCGCCGCGGACCAGGCGGATGTCGCCCTCCGCCGTGACGCGGCCCAGCGCCTTGCCCCGCTCCGACTGGATCGTCAGACCGGTGTGCACGGGCAGGTCGGATGCCTCGGGGACATACACGTGCCCCTCGTCGAAGAGGATGTCCACCTGCTCGCCGGCCAGCGTCAGCTCGGACATTCCTGTCCAGCCGGAGGTGTCCGTGATGGCCAGCTCCGCGCGGTACTCCTCGGCGAGCAGGCCGACGGAGGACGCCTTGATCCGCAGCGGCAGGTCCTTCGACACGACCGTGACGTCGTACCCCTCCGCCTGCAGGTTGCGGGCGACCGCGAGGATGCGGGAGTCGTTGTCCCCCAGGCGGTAGCCGGTGGGCAGCACGCTGGGGTCCGAGTGGTTGAGCTCGACCCGGACGGTCCCGCCGAGGTCCCCGATCGGGATGGGGGCGTCGAGGCGTCCGTACCGTACCCGGTAGTCGTCCAGCCGGCGAAGGGCCTGCCTGGCGAAGTAGCCGAGTTCGGGATGGTGCCGCTTGGCCTCCAGCTCCGTGACCACGACGACGGGGAGCACGACCTCGTGCTCGTCGAAGCGGTTCAGGGCATTCGGGTCGGCCAGCAGGACGCTGGTGTCGAGAACGTAGGTGCGCCGGTCGGGCTTGTGGCGCTTTGTGCTGGTCACCACGGAAGGACGTACCCCCTCGGATGAGG
>CBFHCJ010000355.1:0-7127 GCA_965654005.1 uncultured Streptomyces sp.
GCTTTACCGACCGCAGGAGCTCGGATACCGGCTCTGAACTGCGACGATTCATAGACTACATGTCCGTAACGGTAGTTGGTGACGTTTCCCGTCATTGGTCTGGGCGGTTGTGTGACATCGACCGATAGGTGGTCATGTCGATCGATGGTTGGCCACGTAACTGCCTCTTCCGGGCTCAGCCCACGAGCCGCACGTTGTCGTGGTCAGTCAGATCAAGTAGGCTCAACCGACGTGAACACCGGACCGGCGCTACGCCACACACAGATTGGCCACCCGGTGGTGGGCTGATCGCACAGCGGGTGCGGAGAGAGCACCCCCTCAGTTCGGCACGCGGACCTCCCAGTACTCGTGCACCGCGAGTCCGTTTTTTCGTGTCGAACAATACTGAGGTCAGCCGAATGACAGTCACGTTCAACCACACCATCATCGCCGCCAAGGACCGCCACGAGTCGGCCCGCTTCTTCCGAGAGCTGTTGGAAGTACCGGAAGCGCCTTCCTGGGGGCTGTTCACCAACATTCAGCTCCCCGATGGTGTGCTGCTGCAGTTCGCCGAGCCGCCGGTGGAGATCCAGATGCAGCATTACGCGTTCCTGATCGACGACGAGCTGTTCGATCGGGCGTACCGGCGGCTCTGTGACCAGGGCATCGAGCACTGGGCCGATCCCCAGATGCGACGCTCGGGTGAGATCAACAACGAGCACGGCGGTCGAGGCGTGTACTTCAAGGACCCCGGCGGCCACGCGATCGAGTTGATCACCCGCCCGTACCTGTAGCCGGGGGTCCTGGTCGGGCACCCGAAATGCGGTGCCCGACCAGGCAATCGGCTGAGCCGAAACCACGGTGAGCCAGCCGTAGCCGGGGCTGCCGGTGGCCAACTACGTTTCGACAAACCGGCCAACGGCGATCCAGCACGACGCAATGACCTGCACCTTCCAGACCGCCGGCGACCAACTGGTGCAGCTGGTCGCAAGTCCTGTTCGGGTTGTGCGTCCTGCGTTCGCTCACGCTTCGTAGTCAGCGAGATGGACGAGCGCAGCCGTCTCGAAGGCACGCTCAGCCAGGACCCGGTGTTGCCACAGCCCCTGACCGCGCGCTAGCGTCGGGATCGTGACTACCGGGTCGGCCTTGAGCCATGCACGAGTGAGGCGCCCGGCTGTGGCATGAGCACCAGGCGGGCGAGAGGCCCGCCTCCTCCCCTTGTCTTCCCTCCCGGCGCCCACGCGCGGCGCCTCATCCCAGCGGAGCCAAGACCCGGAGAGTCACCACAGATGGCGTACGACCACCAGCTTCAGTCACCCGTCACCACCGTCCGGCTCAACCACACCATCGTCCCTGCCACGGACCGGCGACTGTCGGCCGAGTTCATCGCCGTGATCCTCGACCTGAAGGTCGGCGCCCCGTTCGGGCCCTTCCTGCCGGTGGACCTCGGCAACGGCGTGTCGCTCGACTACTGCGAAAGGCGCGACGAGCCGATCCAGCCGCAGCACTACGCGTTCCTGGTGCCCGACGACGAGTTCGACCTCATGATCGCCCGTCTGGAAGCGATCAGGGTCACCTACTACGCCGACCCGAGCCTCACCGACGCCGGCCAGATCAACCACCTCTTCGGCGGTCGCGGCGCGTACTTCGCCGACCCGGACCGCCACAACATGGAAATCATCACCCGCCCGTACGCCCGGCGCTGACATCTCGCAGCTTCTCCTCCTCCCCCTCGCTCGGGCACAGGCGAGGGCGAGGAGGCCTCCGGCCCGCCCTCGTCGCCGGCGGTGCCGAACGCGAGGGCGTCGTCGGCCTGGCCCGGGGTGAGGCGGAAGGCCAGGTGCATCTTGATCGGCAGCCCGCCGCAGGAGCGCCCAAGGGCATGGTCGTGCGGCCCGCCAGCTGGGCCCCTTGGCTCGGCGGCGATCGCGCTGTTGGCCAGGCCGTCCGCGGCCAGCCGCACGATCCGTGCGCGCAGCGCGATCGCCTGCGGGCAACTCGGGGCGCCGACCATGGCGAGTAGCTTGCGTCGTCGACGGGCAGTCAGATGCAGTGCGGCGGCGGGCGGATGGGCCATCGGGGACGCTCCGGGGCGCGAGGAGATGCGGGACCGCAGCGATCATGCCGTGCCCGCGCCCCCGCCCGGCCCGAGGTGGTGTGCGGCAGGCTTTCTCTGTGCCCGTTCCGCCGCGCCCGCTCAAGGAAGAGGTCGAGGACCGCGCCGTCACCAGCGGCCGCTGGCCCGCCCTCACCGAGGTCGACACCCGCTGGCGCGGCCCCTTCGGCTACTTCGCGGCCATGGTCGGCCCGGAGGAAGAGCAGGAGCGCATCCCGCTGTGCCGCATCGAGTACCTCGGCGGGGACCGGTGGGGCTTCGCCCTGTACGACCCCGCCTCGGACTCCTACCTCCCCCAGCTCCTGCACAGCGGTCGGTGGAAGGGCAGCCCCGACGATGCCTTCGAGACGGCTGCGCTCGTCCATCTCGCCGACTACGAAGCGTGAGCGAACGCAGGACGCACAAACCGAACAGGACTTGCGACCAGCTGCACTAGCTTTCGGAGTCACAGCATGGGGCGGCCCGTCCACCGGAACGGTGGACGGGCCGTTTAGCCGGAACGGTGCGTCAGATTCAGAGAGCTGGCCCCGGAGTGACGATCTGGGCTTCGAGGTCGGCGACGCGTCGGTCCTGGAAGCGGAGGTTGGAGCGGGCGGCTTTGAGCCGCTCGTCGAGGTTGCGGTTGTCGGTGGTCAGTTGGCGGACCCTTTGTTTGAGTGTGGTGTTCTCGGTGGTGATCCGCTGGATGGCCTCTTCGGTCCACTCGACTTGCAAGTCCCTTATCTGGCCGAGGAGTTCGCCGATTCGGGTGCGCTGGGCGAGGATCTCGGTGTGGGCTGCCTTGAGTGCGTCCTCGGCGTTCAGCGCGCGCTCGCGCCAGGTCGCCTCGCGCTCGTCGTCCTGTGCAGTGAGCATCCGGGACCGCCGGTCACCCGCCTCGGCCATCGCCGCAGCGATGGCGACCCGGGCCTCGGAGTTGTCATAGAGGAAGGTGCGTGAGACGTTCGCCCGCCGGGCGACAGCAGAGACGCTTACCTGGGCCTTCTCCCGCTGGAGCCGGGCGATGGACTCGTGGACCCGCAGGAGGGCCGCGTCGGTCCTGCTGCGGCGCGCTGCCAGGGCAGCGGCAGTTCGGGGTTCGGGGACGGTGTTCATGCGACGTCCTGTTCGGGGCCGGTGCCCTCGGCTGTGCACGTATCGCTGTACTCGTTTTCCTCCTCAGCGCCCGCGTCGAGGAGGTCGGCGGCGCGGAAGGCGGTGGACCACACGCGGTGGAAGTAGTCCTGGGGTTTGCGCAGGTCCAGGGCGAGGGCGTCGTCAAGAAGGCCAAGTCCGGCCAGGGCCTTCTCCAGGCCATCGATGGCGCGCGCGGTCGGCTCGAAGTAGCGGTTCAGGTAGTCGGCGGTGGCGTCGTCCGGGGCACCCTCGGCCAGCAGCCGCCACTGCTCACGCTTGCGACGCCAATAGAGCAGGTCGGCGCCGGACAGAACGAACTTGTCACAGGAGTGGCAGTTAAGGCTCCAGGGGCAGTCGCCGCCGTCGACGACGGGCTGGAAGGTGCAGAAGCCGCCCTCGGCCGGAGTGCTGCGGCGACCCAGGTCGATCGCGAGGGCCATGGCACGCTCTCGGGTGAGCGGGGTGAGGTCGTCGGTGAGGATTTCGCCGGGGTTGGCGGCGCCGGGGCCAGCCACCCAGACGTGCTGGAGCACGCTCTCCAGGTCGGACTGGGCGAGATGGACGTAGTGCTCAGCCATGCGCTCGGAGACCTGACCGAGGTAGCGGCGGATATGGGTCAGGCTCGCTCCGGCTCGCAGCAGGCTGGTGGCCAGCGAGTGCCGCGCTTGGTGGGGCACCCACCGGCCTATGTCGAGATCGTTGATCCATGCTTTGAAGCCCCGGTGGAACCACTGGTAGGACAGGGGCCGACGGCTGTCGCTGTTGCGCTGGTTGCTGGGGAACAGCGGCAGATGAGCGCGTTCCTCCGGGGTCGGCGGGCGGTTGTGGCGCGTGGCGAACAACGCCAGAGTCTTGCGCTGTCGGGCTTCCAGCCGCTGGTGGAGCTGTTCAGAGATGCGGATCGCGGCATCGTAGTTGCCCACCTTCGTCTGGTCGTGCCAGAGCATGGGGAGCCCGCCATAGCGGCCCAGGCAGTCCAGACGAAGTTTGATCACCTCGCTGCAGCGTCGTCCGGTGACGATGATGGTCTCCCAGGCGTCTCGGAGTCCGCGGTCGGCCGGGTCGTGGCAGGCGGCGAGCGTCTGCAGGTTCGTCTCCGCGGCAAGTGCTCGGGCGACGTCGTCGGAGAAGGGGGTCCGTGTCCGGGTGACGATCCTGCCCGGAGAGGGCATGGCGGTGACGAAACCCCGGTCAAGGCCGAGCCGTTCGGCTTCGCCGGATTCCAGGGCTTCCAGGAGAATCCGCTTGGTGCGGGTGAAGACCATCTGGCGGGTGTAGGCGGTCACGATGGACGGTTTCCCGTGCAGGCCCTTCATTCCCAGGGACGGCAGCCCGTCCAGTTCCCGCAACCGTTGGTCGGCGGCGAAGTCGTGGACGTGATGCGGCCGAAGGAGCTTTGGGTCGTGACCGCCGCCAAGGGCCCGGACCTCCAGGAAGGCGCTGAGTTCGGTGCAGGCCCGCCGGGTGCCATCGAAGGTATGCCCTGAGCGCGGACAGCTCGGGGATCGCAGTATCGCAGCGAAATGATCCCAGGCCAGGTCGCGGAGCCATCGCTGAGATATCGAGGTCAGGTCGATGCGCGGCGACCGGTTGTTCAGTCGACGGCCGAAGTGCTCGGTGTTCAGGTACCCCTGCTCGCGGGTCTGCTCCGGCGTCACATAGAGCGGGGTGAGCAGGTCGATGAGCATCCGGGCGAGGTAGGAGGCGTCCCGGCCGGCCGTGCTCAGCAGACCCTTTTCCTTCTCCGGGGCCAGGCCGTCGGCGGCCAGGTCGGTGAGCGAATGAAATCCGTGCTCGCGGCAGTAGTCCGCCAGGCCCTGGATATGGGTGAGTTCCCAGCGCCTGCCCGATCCACGGCCATGGACGAACAGCCCCCACTGGATCTCGGCCCTCAAGAGTGGATGCAGGCCGCGGAGGTTGACCTGACCCGGCCGAGATACCGGCGCCGTCCTTGAGCACCACCACCGGAAGTCCGGCTCGTTGTCGTAGGCCACCGGCACTGGCAAGCCCACCCGCTCGTAGCGGTTGCCCCACTGCGTTGGCAGCGCGGCGCCGCCCGGCCTTCCCTCCCTGAGATACCGCCGGTGGTGCCGATAGCAGAGCCCCAGGGGGGATTCCGCCAGGTCAGGGCAGACCACGGCTCGGCAGCGTCCGTATCCGGGCCGGGGCAGCTGGTTGGCCAGCCAGGTGTCGAAGTCGGCGGCGTCTCCGTGCCGGTCACGGTGGTGATACCAGCTGAACTGGTGGTGATGGCACAGTTCCAGGGTCAACTGGCGTGACGGCCGCCCGGGGCAGAGCCGGCACGGTCGCTCGCGCAGTTCCTCGCCGTGCCCGACCGGATCGGCGGCGCGCAAGAAGTCCGCTCGGGACCGCTCAGCGCGGAGCTGGCGCCACACAGCCTCGTGGGCGCCGCAGAGATCTCCCCGGCCCGCCCTCGGCCGCTCGCAGTCGGTGACCAGGCAGACCCATCGGTAGACGGGGTGGTCCGGCGGGATCTCGACGATTTCCGAGCGGAACACCGGGTCGAAGGACGGTGAGTTGACCAGCGCGACCATGATCTCCAACCGGTCCGGTCCCTCCCGGACATCCCGCACCGGGGCCGGGACAATCGCGGTCACCGCGTCTCACCCCAGACCGCGCGCAGAGCGGAGTCGAAGGCGGGGTCGTGGATATCGACGTGTCCGTAGACCTCGTCGACAGTGGCAGCCGAGGCCCAGCCGCCGGCGTCCCGGGCGATCAGCAGGTTGCCGTCGGCGGCGTCGAGAACCGCGGAAGTAAACGAGTGTCGGAAGGCATGGGGTTTCACCAGCCCGAGCCCGGCGCGTTTCCCGGCCCGGCTGAGCATCCGCCGGGCCCCGACCGGCGCCCACGGCTGCCCGACGCAGGCCCCGTGCAGCTGGACCAGGAGCATGCCGTGTCCGGATTCGCGTGGGTACTCGCTGGTGAGGTACTCGAAGTAGGAGTGCACCATCGCCGGACTGACCCGCTTGATCAGCCCGCCGGTGACCGTTCCGTGCTCGACCCGCCAGGAGTGCTTGGTCTTGGCCTCGGCCCGGTTCGGGTTGCCGGGCCGGTGGCAGACGTGGAGGTGCGGGGCGCGGCACTCGCCGCAGGCCGCGTCCTCGCGCAGGTGCAGGTCGACCAGGTGCAGCCCGCAGAGCTCGCCGATCCGCAGCCCGCCGTCGGCCAACCAGGTCACCACCATCCGGTCCCGCGCCGAGTTCACCGTCGCCAGCAACTTCTCCCTCGCGCCGTCGGGCAGCATCTTCGGGTGCCGGCGATGCGGTCCCTTCGGCGCCAGCGGGTTCGCTGGCATCGCGGACTTCACGTGCCCCAGGAGCGAGCGGTGCCGGTCCACTCGCGACGGCAGCCGCGTGCCGTCGAGCTTTCCACCGAGTTCCACGTTGACGCCGAGAGAGGATTGGTGCAGGTAGAAGCCCTTCAGACAGGCCGCCGCAGTCGACAGCGCGGACCGGCCGTAGGGCCGCTTGCCCATCCGCCACGGCTCTCCGAGCGGCATGTGGACCTCGGCGCCGACGATGCCCATGTACCGTTCCAGGTCACGCAGTTGGACCGTCGCGAAGTCCAGGCACTCACGCTCCAGCCACCGCAGATGATCCACCAGGTAGTACGCGTACGTCTTCTGAGTACCCGAGCCGTCATGGACGCGCAGGAACCGGTCCGCCTCGGCATGGAGCGTGCCCTCCGGCCAGACGATCGTCCACGACCTCCATCCGCCCTTCCGCTCAATCCGCTGGACCCTCAAGTCCCCGACAACAAGGTGCCGTACCACTCGTCCTCCGTACCGACTTCAGAACATGACGAACGTCCTGAACCCGGTCGGTAAACAAGCACATGACGTCCACGCCACAGGCTCGAACGGACATCACGAACAGCACAAATCACGGTCGGTAAA
>CBFHCJ010000356.1:0-7125 GCA_965654005.1 uncultured Streptomyces sp.
CCGCAGCCCGGCAAGTCCCGGCTGCACATCGACGTCAACGCCACCGACCGCGACCAGGACGCCGAATTGAGGCGGCTGCTCGCTCTCGGCGCCAGGCCCGCCGACGTCGGCCAGACCGGCACCGAGAACTGGCACGTCCTGGCCGACCCAGAAGGCAACGAATTCTGCCTCCTGCACACCCGGCTCCAGCCCCTCTGACCACGAGCGTCCTGGCGCCAAGCCGTTCGGCCGTTCATAGCGCTCGCTGAACAGTATTTGCGTGCGGTGGCGGAAGAGGCGGAAGAGGATGACCAGTTGGAGCACGGGCAGACGGCGGTCTGTATCGAAGGACCCAAGGCTGTCACTGATGTCTGCATTGATGCAGGTAAGGCTCTTACCTCTATCGGGCCGACATGCATGCCTCTATCCGTCCAGCCTTGCCCAGAAGCGCCGTTGCGCAGGCCAGAGTAAGAGGTCGCGCAGATAGGCGCGGTGGTGGTACCCGGCAGCAAGACAGGCACAGGTCCTGGCGATCATGGAGTTGCGACGCTCTGTGATCACTGGGGAGACCTGTGCCTGTGCTGCCATCATGGCTGACCGAACCGCTCTGGGGCCAATTCGCGGCCCTGCTGCCCGAGCGGCCGGAGTACCACCCGGACCATCCGCTGGGCTGTCACCGCCCACGCATCAGCGACCGGATCGCCTTCGATAAGATGCTGCAGCTCCTGCGCTTCGGCTGCTCCTACCAGGCGATCGCCGACACGACCTGCTCGGCCACCACGATCCGCAACCGCCGCGACGAGTGGATACGACTGGGCGTCTTCGCCAGGCTCAAGCAGGTCGCGCTGGAGTCCTACGACCGGATCGTCGGCCTCGTCCTCGACCAGATCGCCGTCGACGGCTCGATCACCAAAGCCCCCGGCGGCGGCGAGGTGGCCGGGCGTTCCCCGGTCGACCGCGGCAAACAGGGCCTGAAACGCTCCGGCATGACGGACGGTTACGGCATTCCGCTGGGCCGCGTCCTGGCCGGAGCCAACCGCCACGACTCCCCGCTGCTCGCCCCGACCCTGGACCGCCTGGACGACCTCGGACCGTTACCCGACGACATCACCGTCCACCTGGACGCCGGCTACGACTCCGACAAGACCCGCACCCTGCTCGACGAACGCGGTCTGCACGGCCGCATCGCGCACAAAGGTGAGAAAGCACCGATCCAGGCCAGTCGGCGATGGCACGTCGAACGCACCCACGCCTGGCAGAACGCCTTCTACCGGCTCGCCCGCTGTTACGAGCGGCGCGCCACCGTCATCGACGCATTCTTCGACCTGGCCGACACGATCATCACCGTACGCAGTCTGATCCGGCAGGCATGGACGACCCACCGCTGGGACCAACGCCCGAACCGCCGGCCATGACCGCTACGCCATCCCTAAACGTCGCGTACCGCGAGCAGTTCGACCGCCGCCCCAGACGACTCCAGCAGCGGAGCAGCGGCAGAACGCAGGGGATCCGCCCGGTAGGCAGCGAGATCCTCGTTGCTGGGAAAGGTGATGAGGTGGGCCTCGACCTGATCGTCCGAGTCCGCAGCCGGCGCTCAAGACGCCCTCCATGCTCGGCAAGGAGAGGCAGGACCGCGCTTTCATAAGCGTCGAAGGCGCCCACGCCCCCGTCGGGCAGCCGCGCGAGCATCAAGTATGTGACGGCCATGGCTCCCTCGTAACTGTCTGCAAGCAGTGATCTTCTGAGCCTAACTGGAGTACACGCCCTCAATGCCGCCCTGTCGGCCGCCTATCTGCGCGACCTCTAAGGCCGTGACGGATTTACCGGCACGGGCGCAGGTTCCGGTGCCGATCCCGGGACCGGCGGTCCACGCGGCGCTCAGGGGCCGTCGGGCGCGCCTGGCGCTTCTGGTGCGCCGGGGAGGAACGGCGCGGATGGTCAGCCTGGAGCGTCTGGCGCGCCGGGCGTGGTTGGGCCGACCGGGCCTGCCGGGCCGCAGGGCGAGCAGGGTCCGGCGGGGCCTCAGGGACCGGCAGGGCAGGACGGGCAGGACGGGCAGAGCTGCCCGGACGGCTACCACCTCGAGCAGCCGTCGTATGACCCGGACGCCTTGGTGTGCCGGAAGGACGGGGCGCCGCAGCCGTCGCAGTCACCGTCATCGCCGGGGCTGCTGGGGCTGGATCCGCAGCGCCGCCAGTACCGCTAGGCCGCAGCGGTCTCCCGGCGTACTGCGGCTGCCCACTCGGTGACGAGCTGCTCGTACGCCGCTCGTTGCTCCGCGGTCGACAGGCGTCCGCTGGCGCGGGCCCATAGGGCGCGTATGTCCTCGTTGAGGTCGGCGGCAGACCGCACGGAACCAGGGCGGCGGGGGTCGGGGGACATGAGATAAGCCTACGGGCAGAGTCTGACATCGGCCTATCTCTCGTGGCGCCGTAGGCAGTCTGGGTACCGAAGGGATCAACTGGTACGGGAAGCACCGTCCGGCCACACGACGTCGACCGGCAGCTCGGCACCGCGGGCTTCCAGGACGGTGTCCGCGGTGCCACCGCCCTTACCGGACGGGGGCTCGCCGTTCCAGACAGCGACCAGCCGGTCGGCGCGCTGGAGCAGGGCGCGGTTGGCATCCTCGTACGCCGAGCGGTTCGCGGCTTCGTGGTCGAGGACGAGCACCTCAGCGGCGGCCTCGATGAGGCGGTCGAAGGTCTCGGCGTGGTCGGGCTTGACCTTGTTCTGTCGGTAGTCCTTCGAGGGGATGACCGCGACCAGCTTGCCGCCGAGTTCCAATACGACTTCGGCGAACAGGGAGTCGGAGCCCTTGGCGATGCACGAGACGCCGGTCAGGTCTGCGGTGTACGGCTCGAGCGTCTCGCGCAGGGCGTCGCGTACCAGGGGCATGCTGGCATCGGTCAGGTCCATGTGCCCAGTGACGGCGATCGTGGTCACGGTTCTCCCTCAGCTTGACATTAGATCGCGGATCATTGTGCGGGCTTCCGCGACGCGCTGCGAAGCGCTCCGGCCGACGGTGTAGGGGTACAGCTGGCCAAGCTGCGTGCGGACGCGGGCGGACTGGGTTCGGGCAGCAGCCTCGACGGCGCGCCGGGTGTGGTCGACCGCGCCGGACACGTCGCCCATGAGGAAGTGACACTCGGCCAGGCCGATCGTGTCGAGCGCGTGACTGCGGGCCGCCTCCGGACCGCGCCGCTTCACGGCTTCCCGGATGGATTCTGCGGCTGCCTCGGCGTGCTCCTGCGGTTGCTGCCGTGCCATGTCCAGCAGCCGACCACCGGTGACACCGGCCAGCTCGGCTTCGTCGAAGTACGCGATCCAGTACGGCTCTTCGTCCGCCCCGGCATCGGCGAGAGCCTCAGCCGCCTCGCCGGTGGCGCGCCGGAAGGCCGCGACGCGCCCCAGCGCCCCGTATGCCCAGGCCTCCCGAGTGTGCAGCATCGCGCGGAGCCGGGCAGCCGCCTTCCTGCCCGCGCCCTTCTGCGCCAGGTGCACGAGTTCAAGTGCGTCCTGCGGGCGGTCCCGGTAAAGCATCTGCCGCGCCATGCCCGCGAGCACGTTGGCGCCGAAGGCCGCGTCGCCACTGGCGTGGGCGGCGCGTAGCGCGAGCAGGTAGTAGGACTGCGCCTGCCGCTGGAGACCGCAATCCCACGCGATCGTCGCGGCCGTACCTCCGAGGTAGGCCATCACCCGGAACAGGCCGCCCTCGACATCTGGCGTTTGGTGCTCTTCGAGATGACCGGCCACCTCGTTCAGCTGTCCGACGACGGCCTTGCGCCTCAGGCCGCCCCCGTACTGGTGGTCCCAGGCGCGGAACGCGCGCGCGGTTCCTTCCATCTGCTGCACCTCCCGCGTCCCGATGCGGCCTCGGTGCTGGCCGGGTGGCGGAGCGGGCGCGGGCTGGAGCCAGCCTTCAAGGGAGTCGAGGAGCGCGGCGCCGGACAGGGCCACGCTGGCGAGAGCACGCGTTGCTGCGCGGCGGTCCATCACAAGGTCGCTCCTGGTCAGGTCTACGGCCAGGTCCACGGTCGCAGTGGGGCGCCAGGGCGCTTCGTCTGATAACCGTGCGGCCGGGGCCGATTGGTGCAATGGATCTGGTGCCTCGGGCTGTCTCTCCCAGGGCCGTTCGGCAAGTCCCACCATCCGGCCGGGGATTCGCAGTCCGTCGGCGATGCGGCAAATCACCTCGAAGCTGGTGACCTGCTGCTGTCCACCGATGATCGTGGAGACCTTGCCAGGGGTGAGCTGGCAGGCCGCTGCGATGCGGTTTTGCGAGAGGCCGCCCCACTTTTTGATCAGTGCGAAGGCCGCGGCGAAGTCGTGCTCTGCCAGGGCTCGTTTGAGGTCATCTCTGTCGAGGACTCCGGGGGCGAGCGGGCCGGGGGTGGCGGCGTCCATGAGGGCCAACTTCCGCAGTGATCGTATGCGCTTCGTCGCGGCGTACCGAACCAGCAACGAGTGTATTACCGCCTCGGTAACCCCCGCCGGTCATCCCGCGACTCAACGCAACGCACGAACCTCTATGCATGCACAGCATGAACCCCGGCAACCGCTCACGACGGTCCCGGGGCCATGGCCAACGCTCAAACCGGTGAGGGAGCGTCGACATGACGAACACTACGACCCAAGCGCCGCCCAGGGTCAAGATGACCATCCGCGTATACCAGGTGGACCGCCACGGGACCGTCACCCAGGACCGCGGCACCGTGACCAGCATCCGCCACGGCGAGGACCAACTGCCGACAGTAGGCGGCTTCCCGCCATGCACCTGCACGCGATGCCGCGCCGTCACTCTCTGGCGCACCGAGCAGACCGAGCCCTTCGCGGCGGTCACCGAATGACCGACACCGTGGAGACAGCCAGCGACACCGCGCCACCGGACATCGCGACGATGCGCGACACCATCAGCCGCCTGCTTCCGCCTGACGTCGGCTCGCCGTCCGGTGACGAGCTCACGACGCTGACCGCCCTCTTACGCGGACACATGGAGCTGATGATCCGGGAAGTCCATAAGGCCGCCGTGAGCCTGTCCAAGGACGACATCCCCAGGTACGTCGCAATCGCCTGTATCGACGAGGCCCGCGGACGGCTGGAGCGTGCGGCAGTCGGCCCGGGACGGCACGACACCCTCGTGTACGCCCGGCGGCTCGCCCGCTCACTGAACGCCCTGTGCGACCACTACGAGAACCTGCGCGGCGCGCACCCCCGCTGACATCCCCAAGACCCCCGCCCCGGCTTCCCAACCCTGGACAGGTCGAGCAGCCGGGGCGGGCTGCAAGTGCACACCAGCTCAGATGGGAGAAAGGACTTCCGAATGACTGTGGCACCTGAAAGGCCAGTTGCCCTGCGGCAGGGCCGGGACCTCGTATCGCCCGAGCTGTTCGAGCGCCTGGTGGACTTCTGCGCCGACGAGTACGGGCACGAGCATTCCATGGCCCAGCGGATCATGGGCGAGGCCCTGGCCTTCCTGGACGTGATGGGCCAGACAGGCGAGGGCATGTCTCCCTCTCAGGTCGTAGACCCGGGCTGGCACACGTTCATGCTCCACACCGAGGACTACGAGAAGTGGTGCATGAAGCGGTACGGCCGGTTCATCCACCACGCCCCGAAGAGCCGGTACCGCGACCGGGCAACGATGGTCGACGTCGTGGCCAAGATCCGCGCCCACGGCTACCAGGTCGACGAATCGCTGTGGGGCACCAAGGCCGACTGCAACGAACCGACGTGCTGCGGCGACGGCCCCTGCTGCTGACCACCGACCGCTAGAGTCCGGCGCCACCGGGCTCACCACCAAGGGAAGAACCATGACCGCGATCGCAGCAAGCGGCCAGGGCCGAATCACCGTGTTCAGCATGTTCGGCCCCGCCTTCGCCTATACCAGCCGGTTAGAGAACGATCAGCAGATCGCCTACGTCGGCCCGGTCACGCCGGGCGTGCACTGGCGGAAGCTGTGGGCGATGGCCGACCGGTGCTGCAGGCCAACCGAACCCGAGCAGGCCAAGGCCCAGTGGATCGTCAGCCAGGCCAACCGCTCACTCATCTGCGGTAGCGACCTCGTGGCCAGGCTCTTTGACGAGAAGTGGGAACTGGAGGCGGGCGGCTGGGCTTCGGAGCTGGGTACCTGGTGCAACCAAAACCGCCTGGTGACGGGGGAGTTCCACATCCCCTCACTGGCGGCCGAGCAGACGACGCCCAAGCCGACCTTCTGGCCCCACTACGCAGACTGACGCCCGGCCACCCACTCCCCGCGAAAGGACGAGTGGCCGTGGCGCCTGGCTCCCGACCCGTGAGAGGAGGGGAACACGATGATGGTAGTGGCCACGACGCCGCCCGGACCGACGCCGCTGCCGGCGCGCAGCCAGCTGCCGCGTGAGCGCGGCTGAGCCGTCCTGAAACCGGCCCCGTCCGTCCGCTGCCCCCGTGGCGGATGGGCGGGGCCCCACTTCCGGCCCGCGCGCCGACCGGACTGGTGGTGGCTGCGGTCCGCCGCTGGTGCTCCCCCGGCGCTGGCGGCGGGCCACTCATCTCACGAGGTCGGCGAGTTCCACGCCGATGGCGTCAGAGATCCGAATCAGGGTGTCGAGCTTCGGCGAGGAGTGACCCTGCTCGATCCGGCTGTACGTGGCCACGTCGACTCCGGACCGGACACACACCTCGAGCTGAGTGAGGTTGTGGTGCTCGCGTACGCGCCGGATCTGGTCTCCCACCTGGCGGCGGCGGGCAAGGACCCGTTCGTCGGGCGGGGTGGGGCGCGGCACCCGTCCACGCTCCCGACTTCATGATCAGTTGTAATTAGGGTGGACCTTAATTTGTGTGATCTCGTAGCCAGGTGAAGGTGAAGTAATCGACGTGTGACCCATGTGCACAGAGTTTCGAACCGGTTGCATATAGTGACCTGCGAAAGCAAGCTGGGGCACATGCCTATGGGGCATGCCATCCCCCAGCGCAGACGGATGACGGTCCGGTGTCCCTGTGTCCGCTGGAATCAGTCATCCCACCGCTCTGACTCAGTCAGAGCAAGCCGCCCCACCCCCCTTGCCGGGGTGGGGCGGTTACGTTTGTCGTACGCCCCCCGCCGACGCGTACGGCGGGGGGCGCCGCCCACGGGCCGAGCCTCCCCGCCCGGACACCGCAGGTGAC
>CBFHCJ010000357.1:0-7125 GCA_965654005.1 uncultured Streptomyces sp.
AGCTTCGCAAGCTTGTCTGAATCAATGGTTACAGCGACATGACGTGTGGGATAGCGGGGGAAGGCTCCCGGACGTCCACAGCGGGCGCGGTGGCGTGGGAGTGGGCTGGAAGGGGAGTGTGCGCCGTCTTGGTCCCGGGGGTCGGACGGGGTGGGTGGGTGGGGCTTGGCGCACGTGGGGTGCTCCGGTGCCGGCGAAACGGTCCGTTGCTGCGCGCCTCCTGGCTGGGCTCGGTCCTGCTGGTCCTGGCCCTGACGGTGGCCGGCGTGTACACGGAGGACGCGTCGGCGCTGTTCGTCGCCCTGGCGCCGCTGCCGCCGCTCGCGGGCGTCGCGCTGTCGTACGGTCCGGCCCTCGACCCGACCGGTCCGGCCCTCGACCCGACCGGTCCGGCCCTCGACCCGACCTACGAGATGGCGGTCGTGGCCCCGCTGCACGTGAGGTCATCGGCCCGCGCGGTCCAGGTCACCGCTTCCTCACGTCTCCGCGCGGTACATCAGGTCCGTCTCGTAGGTCCTGAAGCCCAGTCGTTCGTAGACCGTGAGGGCGGCCTTGTTGTCCGCGTCGACGTAGAGCATGGCGGTCGGGAGGCCCTGGGCCGCCAGGTGCCGGAGGCCGATCGTGGTGAGGGCGCGGCCGAGGCCGCCGCCCTGGGCACCGGGGCGGACGCCGAGGACGTACACCTCGCCGAGCCCCTCCTCCGCGTGGACCTTGGTCCAGTGGAAGCCGATCAGTTCGCCTTCCCGTTCGGCCAGGAAGAAGCCCTGCGGGTCGAACCACGGCTCGGCCTTGCGGTCGTCGAGGTCGCGCTGGGTCAGGGAGCCCTGCTCGGGGTGGTGGGCGAAGGCCGCCGCGTTGACGGCGAGCCAGGCCGTGTCGTCCTGGCCGGGCACGAAGGTGCGCACGGTGACGCCGTCCGGCAGCTTCGGCTCGGGCAGGTCGAGGTCGGTCAACGGGCGGCGCAGCTGACGCAGTTCGCGGAAGAGGGTGAGGCCGAGCACCTGGGCGAGGTGCCGGGCCGCGGAGTGACCGCCGTGCGCCCACACCCGCAGCCGCTTGCCCGAGGCGGCGAGGAGGGCGGAGCCCAGCGCACGGCCGTGCCCGTGGCCGCGGTGCGCGGGGTGCACGACCAACTCGGCAGCCGGGGCCTCCACCGGATCGGTGTCCTCCAGCTGGGCGTAACCGACGAGCGTGTCGCCGACCTTCAGCAGCAGATGGGACACGCCCTCCCGTTCACCCCCGCGCAACTGCAGGCGTCCCTGCTCGGACACGGCCTGCTGCCCGTCGACGCGGGCGGCCTCGGTGAGCAACGCGAGTACGGCCTCGGCCTGTTCGGGGGAGAGCGCGGTGACGGAGTCGATGGAGCGGGTCGATGCCGGGCGGGCGGTGTCGTCGCTGGTCATGGATACGAGGGTAAGCGGAGGACTCCCCGACTGAGCCCCCTCGGCTGGACGTAGGGTCGCTCGCCGACCGGGCTGGTGAGTACGTTGGTGTCGAGGTCGGGAGCGGTACCGGGTCCGACGTCAGTGTTCGGTGTCGGCCTGCGGCGCGGCGCCCGCTTCCTGGTCCTGGGTGGCTGCCCGGCCGGCGAGGAGTATCAGGGCGTCGGCAGCCGGGGTGTCGGGGTCGGCGTTGTAGACGGTGATGGAGAGCCCGTCGTCGCCGGGCAGGTCCAGCGATTCGTGGACGAGGGCCATCTCGCCGACCGCCGGGTGGAGAAACCGCTTCGTGCCCCTGGTGTACGTGTGCACGTCCTGCTCGGCCCACATGGTGCGGAAGGCGTCGCTGCGGGTGGACAGCTCGCCGATCGACGTGCACAGCTCGCGGTCGCTCCCAGTCGAGGTAGAGCCGGGCGCGCGGGTCGAGGAAGACGAATCGGCAGAGGTTGGCTGAGACGTAGTGGATGGGGGCTGGGGGTTTCTGCCAGTACCCCTCACAGCGGGGACTCCCACGACCGGGCCTTTTCCCCTTTCATGGTCGATAGAGAGAACGGACGCGCGGGGCCCGCACAGCCTGGGCATCGTCATTGACGAAGCGTGATCAGGCACAGCACATCTCCAGGTGAGCTTTGTTTGCGCCGTCCATGCGGAGTGAAATACATCGCTCCATCAGCTGTGCGCAAACGATCAGCAAGACGCAACACCGGCAAGGAGTCCACGATGACCACGACGCACGAGCGCGAGCTGACCTCTGGGGTGCGGATTCCCCTTGTCGGCTTCGGAACCTTTCTCATCCCGAACGACCAGGCCGCGTCCGCCGTCGAAAATGCCCTGGCCGCGGGTTACCGGCACGTCGATACGGCCGAGGTGTACGAGAACGAACTCGGCGTCGGCGAGGGGCTGCGTCGGGGTATGCGGCGAGGAGGTCTTGAACGCGGCGACGTCTTCGTCACGACCAAGCTGTGGCCTCTGACGCAGGAGCGCAACAAGACCGGCGCGGAGACCGCGCGATCCCTCGACGAGAGCCTTGAGCGGCTGGGGCTGGAGCAGGTCGACCTGTACCTCATCCACGCCACGTTCGGAAGGGAGCAGCGCCTGGAGCAGTGGCAGGCGCTGGCTGAGGCGTACAAGAGCGGCAAGGCGCGTGCGATCGGCGTATCGAACTTCAACGTCACTCACATCGATGAGCTGATCGAGGCGGGACTCCCCGTCCCGCACGCCAACCAGATCGAACTGCATCCCTGGTCTCAGAAGCCCGAACTGGTCTCGTACTTGAACCAGAAGGGCATCACGCCCATCGCATACAGCAGCCTGGCTCCGCTGTCGACCTGGCGCACGGCGCCCGGCCACACGAGCGGAAAGACGCAGGAGATGCGCGCCGAAGGCGAGCGGTCCGATTCGCCCTTCAAGAGGCTGGCGGAAAAGTACGGGGTGACCGAGGCGCAGTTCCTTCTGGGCTGGGGCGTGCAGAACGGGTATCCGGTGCTTCCCAAGAGCACCGACCCGGACCGTATGCGACAGAACCTGGACGTCTTCTCGTTCCGCGTCGACGACGCCGACATGGAGTACATCCGCGGCCTGGACCGCGGGGCAGGGCTCGCCTGGGGCGAGGGGGACCCCACCACGTCCGCCTGAGCCACGCGCCGCACGCTCTCACGGGCAGCTGCTCAGGAAGTGTCCGGCTCTACGGCCTCACATGCCTTGCTGTGGGGTCTCCGGCGGCGGAGTCGGCGCACCCGGCAGCCGTACCGTCGCCACCGTGCCCCCGTCCTTCGCCGGTGTCAGGGACACCTCGCCGCCCACCTGCTGCACCGTGCGGGCCACGATCGACAGGCCGAGGCCCGAGCCGGGCAGGGCCCGTGCGCTCGGGGAGCGCCAGAAGCGGTCGAAGACATGCGGGAGCTCGTCGGCCGCGATACCGGGGCCGTGGTCGGTGACCGTCAGCACACCGTCCGTCAGCGCGACCTCGACCGTGCTGCCCTCGGGGCTGAACTTCACCGCGTTGTCCAGGATGTTCACGACCGCCCGCTCCAGCGCGGACGGCTCCGCCCGGACGTACCACGGCTGGAGGTCCGCAGTGATCGTCAGCTCCGGGCCGCGCAGCCGGGCGCGGCGCAGGGCGGCCTCGACGGCGTCCTCCAGCGGGACCACCTGGACGCGCTCGCCCCGCTGGCCCTCCGAACGGGACAGCTCCTGCAGGTCGCCGATGAGTGAGGCCAGTTCCGTCATCTGCGCCTTCACCGAGGCGAGGAGCGCCTTGCGGTCCTCCGCGGGGATCGGGCGGCCGGTCTCCTCGCTACGGGTGAGCAGCTCGATGTTCGTACGCAGCGACGTGAGCGGCGTACGCAGCTCGTGGCCCGCGTCCGCGATCAGCTGCTGCTGCACTTCACGGGAGTTGGCCAGGGCCGACGTCATCGAGTTGAAGGAGCGGGACAGACGGGCGATCTCGTCCTCGCTGTGCTCGTCCACCGGGATACGGGTGGTCAGGTCCTCGGTGCGGGCGATGTGTTCGACGGCCTCGGTGAGCTTGTCGACCGGGCGCAGACCCGCGCGGGCCACGGCCCGGCCGACGGCGCCGGCGCCGATGACTCCTATCCCGGAGCAGCAGCAGGGCCAGGTCGTTGAGGGTGCTCTGGGTGCCCTTGAGCGACACGGCGATGAGGAGACCGGTGTCCGGGTACAGCCTGGGCGGACTGCCCATGCCGGTGCTGACGACCAGAGGAATGGTCAGCACCCGTACGTCGTTGCCCTCGGTGTCCGTGCCGTTGCGGACCATCCCCTTGCGGATGTCCCCGTCCTTGATCACCCGCTTGTCGGAGCCGGTGACCTTGACCGTGCCGACGGAGTCCGAGGAGACGCAGGGCGTCCCGTCCGCCTTGACCAGTTGGACGTAGTAGGTGTCGTGGGCGCGGAAGAAGTCGTTGACGCCGCTGGGGGTCGAGGAGCACTCGGCCAGGGCGCCCAGGACATTGGAGTACTGCTGCGGTCTTGCCGCGGCCTTGTTCAGGTCGTTGTCCACCTGGTCGTACATCTTGCGCTGCACGATGAACCAGCAGCTCACCGATACCGCGGCCACCCCGAAGGCCACGGCCGCAGCCACCAGCAGGGCCAGTCGGGAGCGCAGCGGCAGGGAGCGGAACCGTCTGATCACTCCGCGCCGCCCTGTCGCAGGACGTATCCCACGCCGCGGACCGTGTGCACGAGGCGGGGCTCGCCGCTCGCCTCCGTCTTGCGGCGCAGGTACATCACATACACGTCGAGCGAGTTCGACGACGGTTCGAAGTCGAAGCCCCAGACCGCCTTCAGGATCTGCTCACGGGTCAGCACCTGGCGCGGATGCGCCATGAACATCTCCAGGAGCGTGAACTCGGTACGGGTCAGCTCCACCGGCCGCCCGCTCCGCGTCACCTCGCGCGTCGCCAGGTCCATCCGCAGGTCGGCGAAGGTCAGCGCCTCGTCGTCCGACGCGCCGACCGCCGCGGCCGTGTAGGAGCTGCGGCGGAGGAGGGCGCGGACCCGGGCGAACAGCTCGTCCAGTTCGAACGGCTTGACCAGGTAGTCGTCGGCCCCGGCGTCCAGGCCGGTGACGCGGTCGCCGACCGTGTCGCGGGCCGTGAGCATCAGGATGGGCGTCGTGGTCCCCGCGCCGCGCATCCGGCGGGCGGCGGTGAGGCCGTCCATGCGCGGCATCTGGATGTCCAGCACGACCAGGTCGGGCTGGTACGCGGTCGCCCTCTCCAGCGCGTCCGCGCCGTCCACGGCCACCTCGGTGCCATAGCCCTCGAAGGCGAGGCTGCGCTGGAGTGCTTCGCGCACCGCCGGCTCGTCGTCGACGATCAGGATGCGCTGGGGTTCACGGTCGCCTTCGGCGGGGCTCATGGATGTGGAGTTCCTCAAGGTGCGACGGGACGGGGCTGGACGCATTCAGCCTCGCACGATTCGGGACACAGGGACGGCAAGGGACGGCAAGGGCAGGGCGGGGCTGTCTGCCGGGACACCCCGGGCCTTACGGCGTACGGATCAGCCCATCACCGCGGTGAGCCGGTTCAGCGGAACCTTGCGGCGGTGGGGGCGCGCGGCGGTCGTGCGCAGGCCCATCAGCTGCGGGACCGAGACCTCCGGCGCCCGCGTCACCGTCGTGTGGAGTGCGTACTCCACCGGCGCGTCCGCCATCGCCGTGTCGAGTTCGTACGCCTCCGGAACGGCCGGCGCCGGTGCGTGCATTTCATACGCCACGGCCAGGGCCAGGGAGACCCCGGCGGGGCCGAAGGGGGCGGTCGCCTCGTGCAGAACCTGCTTGATCATGTCGTGCTCCTTACCTGTGGCCCGGCAGGACGCCCGCTCAGCTCTGGGAGCCGGAGCGCAGCGTGGCCAGGTCGGACTTGACGGTGTCGATCGGGATGGCGAAGCCCAGGCCGACGCTGCCGGCGCTCGACGAGGTCGAGTCCGAACCGGCCGAGTACATCGCCGAGTTGATGCCGATGATGTTGCCGTTCATGTCGATCAGGGCGCCGCCGGAGTTGCCCGGGTTCAGGGACGCGTCCGTCTGGATCGCCTTGTACGTCGTCGTGGACGAGCCGGTGTCGCCGTTGAACTGCCGGCCACCGAACTGGAACGGCCACTGGCCGTTGCCCTCGCCCTGCCCCTGGCTCTCGTCGGTCGAGACGGTGACGTCGCGGGCGAGGGCGGAGACGATGCCGCTGGTGACCGTGCCGCTCAGGCCCTCGGGAGAGCCGATCGCGACGACCTGGTCGCCGACCTGGACGCCGTCGGAGTTGCCGAGCGTGGCGGTCTTCAGCCCGGAGGCGTTCTCCAGCTTGATCAGCGCCAGGTCCTTCTTGCTGTCGGTGCCGACGACCTGCGCGGTGTACGACCTGCCGTTGCTGGTCGTCACCTTGATCGAGGTCGTGCCGGAGATGACGTGGTTGTTGGTGATGATCTCGCCGTCGCTGGTGATGATCACGCCGGAACCGGTCGACTGGCCGTCGCTCGAGGTGGCGCTGATCTCCACGATGGCCGGGCTGACCGCCTTGGCCACCCCGGCGACCGTGCCCTTCAGGCTGGAGGGCACCACGGTGGTGCTGGTCGAACTGGAGGAGACCGTGGTCTTGCCGGTCAGCTCCTGGATGCCGTAGGCCGTGCCGCCGCCTATGGCCGCGGCGACGATCGCCACGGCGGTGAGGAGGGCGAACGGGCCCTTGGCACGCTTCCTCGGCGCGGAGGGGGCGCCGGGCAGGCCCGGGGCGGTGGTGAGGAGAGCCGTGCCGCCGCCGTTCCCGCCGCCGCCGTCGTGTCCGGTGGCGGTCATGGCCGTCGGCTGCCCCGGCCACACCGTGGTGCTCGGCTCGACGGTCACCGGCTGGGCCGGCGCGTAGGCCGGCGGGGGCGGCCACTCCGGGTTCACGGGGGACGAGGCGTGCTTCTGCTGGGGGTACGCGTGCTGCTGCCCGTCACCCCGGGGGTACTCGTACTCGCTGCTGCGGCGGAAGCTCTCGGTCATGTAAAAGAGAGTGTCCCGCGATCATGAGAGCCAGCTGAGTCGTCCCTGAGAAGCCCGACAGAACCTCGTATGCCCGATATAAAGGCCCCTCGGGGGTGGGGTGACAGGGGGCGCGGGGAACTGTGCGAGGGGCGCCTGCGCCCCGAATGGGGCGCGGCGCTCTGACATCATGCGGCTCCGCCGCGT
>CBFHCJ010000358.1:0-7119 GCA_965654005.1 uncultured Streptomyces sp.
GAGGTGAAGGCGATGGAGGCGGTCGACACGATGAGCGCGGCGCCCGCGGGCAGCAGCCAGCGCAGCCAGTAGTCCTGCAGCGCGTCCACGTCGGCGACCAGCCGCGACAGCAGGTCGCCGCGCCGGGCCGTTTGCAGCCCGGCCGGTGCCAGCCGCTCCAGGCGCCGGTAGACGGCGACCCGGGTGTCGGCCAGCATCCGCAGCACGGCGTCGTGCGACACGAGCCGCTCAGCGTATCGGAACACGGCCCGCCCGATCCCAAAGGCCCGGGTGGCCGTCACGGCGAGCATCAGATACAGCACCGGCGGCTGCTGGGAAGCCCTCGAGATCAGCCACCCAGAGGTGGCCATCAGTCCTACGGCGCTCCCGAGCGCGAGGCTGCCGAGCAGCAGCGCGAGGGCGAGCCTTCCACGGCGGGGGCCGGCCATGGCACGGACCCGGGCGAGCACACCGCCGCGCGTGCGCCGGGAGAAAGCGGTCGGCCGGTCTTCGTGGGCCGGTGGCGCATCCGGCGTCTCATCGCGGGGCGACGGCACTGCTTCGACCGTCGCGGGACCGCTCGCCGTGGCACAGCTCTCGCCATCCAGCCGCACCACCCGGTCCGCCACCCCGAGCAACGCCGGCCGGTGCACGACCAGCAGCACCGTCCGTCCGACGGTCAGTCGTCGCACCGCCTCCACGACCTCCGCCTCGGTGGACCCGTCCAGGGACGCGGTCGGCTCGTCGAGCAGCAGCACCGGCCGGTCGGCGAGGAACACCCGTGCCAGCGCGAGCCGTTGCCGCTGCCCCGCGGAGAGCCCCGCGCCGTCCTCGCCGAGCACCGTGTCGGACCCGGCGGGCAGCGCGTCCACGAACTCCAGCGCCCCGGCGTCGGCCAGCGCCCGCCGTACCGTCGCGTGGTCCGCGTCGGGCCGCGCCAGCCGTACGTTCTCGGCGATGGTGCCCGCGTACAGATGCGGCCGCTGCGGCACCCAGGCGATCCGCGAGCGCCACTCCTGCAGATCGGCCGAGGCGAGATCGAGTCCTCCGACCCGGACGCGTCCCTCGGTGGGTGCGACGAACCCGAGCAGGACGTTCAGCAGTGTCGACTTGCCCGCGCCGCTCGGCCCGACGAGGGCGACCGTCTCACCGGGTCCGACCGTGAGCGACACCTCGGACACCGCGTCAAAGGCCCGCCCGGGGTAGCGCACCCTCAGGCCCTCGAAGGCGATCTCCCCGGCCGGGACACGCTGCGTACCGGATCCCGGCACCGGCGTCTCCAGCACCGCGAAGATCTCCTCGGCGGCGGCCAACCCCTCCGCCGCCGCGTGGTACTGCGCGCCCACCTGCCGCAGCGGCAGATACGCCTCCGGAGCGAGGACGAGGATGACCAGACCGATGTACAGATCCATGTCGCCGTGGACGAGCCGCATGCCGATGGTCACCGCGACCAGCGCGACCGAGATCGTCGCCAGCAACTCCAGCGCGAAGGAAGACATGAACGCGATCCGCAGCGTCCGCATGGTCGCCTGCCGGTATTCGCCGGTGATCCGCTTGATGGACTCGGCCTGCGCCTTGGCCCGGCCGAACACCTTCAGCGTCGGCAGCCCGGCGACCACGTCGAGGAAGTGCCCGGACAGCCGGGACAGCAACCGCCACTGACGGTCCATCTGGGACTGCGTCGCCCAGCCGACCAGCATCATGAAGAGCGGGATCAACGGCAGCGTGCCGACGATGATCGCTGCCGACACCCAGTCCTCGGTGACGATCCGGGCCAGAACTGCCACAGGAACGACGACCGCGAGCCCCAACTGCGGCAGATAGCGCGAGAAGTAGTCGTCGAGGGCATCGACGCCCCGCGTGGCCAGGGCGACCAGCGATCCGGTCCGCTGCCCGCTCAGCCATCCGGGACCGAGGGCGCCCGCCCGCTCCAGCAGCCGCCCCCGCAACTCGGACTTCACCGCCGCGCTCGCCCTGTGGGCGGCGAGTTCCGTGAACCATGAGACCAGCGCCCGGCCGACTGCCACGGCCACCAGGAGCAGCAGCGGGGTGCGTAGTTCGGCGACCGAGTAGTGGTGTTGGAAAGCGCCGACCACCACCGCGGCGATCAGCATCGCCTGGGCAATGACCAGTACCGCTCCGACGGTACCCAGGCCGACGACTGCCGCAAGAAAGAGGCGGGTGGCGCGGGCGTACTGAAGGAGACGCGGATCGATCGGTTTCACGTGAAACATGCCCTTCGGTCCGGGGAGGGGTGTTTCACGTGTAACACCCCACCCCACCAGACTCAGTGCACGCCGGCTTCGGCGGCGATGTGCTGCGTACCGATGCGCTTGCGGAACACCCAGTAGGTCCAGCCCTGGTAGAGCAGGACGATCGGCGTGGCGATCCCGGCGCACCACGTCATGATCTTCAGGGTGTAGGGGCTCGACGAGGCATTGGACACCGTGAGGCTCCAGTCCGCGTTGAGCGTGGACGGCATGACGTTCGGGAAGAGCGTCAGGAAGAGCATCGCAACCACAGCCACGATGGTGGCGCCGGAGAAGGCGAACGACCATCCCTCGCGCCCGGCCTGGTTGGCCACGAGTGCCGCGACGAGCGCGGCCACCGCCACGGCCATAGCGACCAGGCTCTTGCCGTCGCCCTTGTCGATCTGCAACCAGTCGAGGAAGAGCACCGCCAGCACGGCGGTCACCACCCCGACCCACAGGGCGAGCTTCCGTGCCCGCTCCCGGATGTCCCCCAGGGTCTTCAGCGCCGTGAACACCGCTCCATGGAAGGTGAACAGGGTCAGCGTCACCAGACCGCCGAGGAGCGCGAACGGGTTGAGCAGATCCCAGACGCTGCCCACGTACTCGAAGTGCTGGTCGATCTTCACGCCCCGCACGATGTTGCCGAAGGCCACACCCCACAGGAACGCCGGTATCAGCGAGGTCCAGAAGATCGCGGTCTCCCAGTTGCGCTGCCAGTTCTCCTCGGGCCGCTTCGCCCGGTACTCGAAGGCGACACCGCGCACGATCAAGCAGACGAGGATGACCAGCATCTGCAGATAGAAGCCGGAGAAGAGTGTGGCGTACCACTCGGGAAACGCGGCGAAGGTCGCGCCGCCCGCGGTGAGCAGCCACACCTCGTTGCCGTCCCAGACCGGACCGATCGCGTTGATCAGCACCCGTCGCTCGGGCCGATTACGGGCCAGCAGCCTGGTGAGGATGCCGACTCCGAAGTCGAAGCCCTCCAGGAAGAAGTAACCGGTCCAGAGAACCGCGATGAGGACGAACCAGACGTCGTGAAGTTGCATGATGTCAGCGCTCCCTCGGCCTAGTACGAGAAGGCCATCGGCTTGTCGGCGTCCTGGGAGTCGCCGCCGATCCTGGTGGGCGGGTTGAGGTCGGACTCGGTGAGCTCGGGCGGTCCTGCCTTGACGTACTTCGCGAGCAGCTTGACCTCGACGACGGCGAGGATCACGTAGAGCAGTGTGAACACGGTCATCGACGTGATGACCTCGCCCTGGGAGACACCGGGGGAGACCGCGTCACGGGTGCGCAGCACGCCGTAGACGACCCACGGCTGACGGCCCATCTCGGTGAATATCCAGCCCCAGGAGTTGGCTATGAGCGGGAAGGCCAGGGTCCAGATCGCGATGCGCCAGTACCACGTGGTGAGCGTCGGGCCGAGTGCCTTCTTCCTGAAGAGGACCAGATGCGGCACCTCGTCCTCACCGACCCGCAGATGGTGGGGCAGCATGAACTTCTTGCGGGTCAGCCAGAGTCCGGCCAGGCCTATGGCGAAGGACGCCATGCCGAAGCCGATCATCCAGCGGAAGCCCCAGAAGGTGACGGGGATGATGGGGCGGTAGTCGCCGGCGCCGTACTTCTGCTGTTCGGCCTTGTTGGTGTCATTGATGCCGGGGACGTAGGAGCTGAAGTCGTCGTTGGCGAGGAAGGACAGGAGTCCCGGGACGGACAGCTCGACGGTGTTGTGGCCCTTGCTGACGTTTCCATAGGCGAAGACTGAGAACGGCGCGGGAGCCTGACCGTCCCAGAGCGCCTCGGCGGCGGCCATCTTCATCGGCTGCTGCTTGAACATGACCTTGCCGAGGGCATCGCCGCTGACCGCGGTGAGCAGGCCGCCTATGGCGACGGTCACCAGACCGAGCCGCAGCGAGGTCTTCATCACGGCGATGTGCTTCTCGCGCAGCAGATGGAAGGCGGCGATGCCGACCATGAACGCGCCACCCGTGAGGAAGGAAGCGGACAGGGTGTGGAAGGCCTGGGCGAGCGCGGTGTTCTGGGTCAGGACTTGCCAGAAGTCGGTGAGTTCGGCACGGCCCTTCGCCTTGTTGATCCGGTAGCCGACGGGGTGCTGCATCCAGGAGTTGGCGGCCAGGATGAAGTACGCCGACAGGATCGTGCCGATGGAGACCATCCAGATGCAGGCGAGGTGGAGCTTCTTGGGCAGCTTGTCCCAGCCGAAGATCCACAGCCCGATGAAGGTGGACTCGAAGAAGAAGGCGATGAGGGCTTCGAACGCGAGCGGAGCACCGAAGATGTCGCCGACGAAGCGCGAGTAGTCGGACCAGTTCATGCCGAACTGGAACTCCTGGACGATGCCGGTGACCACGCCCATCGCAATGTTGATCAGGAAGAGCTTGCCCCAGAACTTCGTCGCCCGGAGGTACTTCTCCTTCTCCGTCCGCACCCAGCCGGTCTGCAGGCCGGCCGTCAGCGCGGCCAGCGAGATCGTCAACGGGACGAACAGAAAGTGGTAGACGGTGGTGATGCCGAACTGCCACCGCGCCAGTGTCTCCGGCGCCAGAGCCAGGTCCACGTCGTCTCTCTCCTTACGTCACCGTGATCACAAGCGGCAGTTTGCTCCCTTTGTCACGCACATCACAGGAGCATCCGGACACGTTTGTGAACGCGTTCACATTCACAAGCAATTATGGCGCATAGGGGTTCGAGCCCTGATAGGCGGGGGGTCCTTATGCGGAGGGCGGGGGCCTCAGGCCAGGACCATCAGGCCCTGGCCGAAACCCACCGCCCCCTGCTCTCGCCGAAGCGCTGTCGCTCAGCCGGCTAGATCTCCTTGCGGAAGCCCTCCGCCACCTTCAGGAAGATGTCGTTCGCCTCGGCCTCGCCGATCGTCACGCGCACGCCTTCGCCCGGGAAGGGCCGCACGACCACGCCATGCTGCTCGCAGGCGGCCGCGAAGTCGACCGTGCGCTCCCCCAGCCGCAGCCATACGAAGTTCGCCTGCGTCTCGGGCACCGTCCAACCCTGGGAACGCAGCGCGTCGACCACCCGCGTGCGTTCGCACACCAGCAAGCCGACCCGTCCGAGAAGTTCGTCCTCCGCCCGCAGCGAGGCGATCGCCGCTTCCTGCGCCAGCTGGCTCACACCGAACGGCACCGCCGTCTTGCGAAGCGCCGCGGCCACCGGCTCGTGGGCGATCGCGAAGCCGACACGGAGCCCGGCGAGGCCGTACGCCTTGGAGAAGGTGCGCAGCACACAGACGTTCGGCCGCTCGCGGTACAGCTCGACGCCGTCCGGCACCTGGACGTCGCGGATGAACTCCCTGTACGCCTCGTCGAGGACCACCAGCACATCGCCCGGTACCCGGTCGAGGAAACGCTCCAGCTCGGCCCGGCGCACCACCGTGCCGGTCGGGTTGTTCGGGTTGCAGACGAAAATCAGCCGGGTCCGGTCGGTGATCGCGTCCGCCATCGCGTCCAGATCGTGCACGTCTCCCGGGGCCAGCGGCACCTGCACCGCCGTCGCGCCACTGATCCGGGTGATGATCGGGTACGCCTCGAAGGACCGCCATGCATAGATCACCTCGTCGCCCGGGCCGCTCGTGGCCTGCAGCAACTGCTGGGCGACACCGACCGAGCCGGTGCCGGTCGCGAGGTGGGACTGGGGCACCCCGAAGCGCTCCGACAGCTCGCTCATCAGCCCCGTGCACGCCATGTCCGGGTAGCGGTTGAAGGACGCCACCGCCGCCGTCACGCTCTCCATCACACCCGGCAGCGGCGGGTACGGATTCTCGTTCGAGGACAGCTTGTAGGCCACCGGGCCGCCGGCCGCGGCAGGCTTGCCGGGCTTGTAGGTGGGGATACCCTCCAGCTCGGCACGCAGCCTCGGGCTCGTCTCGCTCACCGCAGTCCTCCTCGCGCACACCACCGGCTCATGACCGCCACCGGCTTCCAATGCTTCTCACCTTATGAGGATTCGGCGTCGCTGCGAATGGCCCCTGGACAACCGCGTCCGTCCCAGGCGCACCGCGGCAGGAGACGGAGCGCACCGCGGCAGGAGACGGAGCGCACCCTCGCACGGACCCCGGCGCGTCACCGCATGCACCCGCTCAGGTATCGCGGTACGGACTGAGGGTGCATCGCCGTACGAACCCGGGCGCAATCACCGCACTAAGGCGCACGAATCAGGGGGCGCGTCGCCCCTCGTAGCACGCGCCGGTGGCTCACGCCGTGGCGCGCATCCCCCGTGAAGGTGAGTTGAGACCTCTTCGAAATATGGCAGCCTTGGCAGGCTCATGCGCGTCGACACAACACGTACTGCTGTTGGATCGTTCACGCCTCTTGTTTTCCAAGGCACTTGGCAGGTGCTGACCATGCAGAAACGTGCCTGTCAACGAGTGCATATGCGTCCGCACTACCCCACCCCATGAGCCCTACTATCGGCTCGCCATGACAGCAGCAGGGAAGCACCAGGTGAGCCGGGCCGAGACCTCCCGCCGAGGCAGCCGACCGGGCCGGGCGGGCATCAGAGACGTGGCCGCCGCCGCCGGGGTCTCCATCACGACCGTCTCCGACGCCCTCAACGGCAAGGGCCGACTGCCGGACGCCACCCGACGCCATGTCCGCGAGGTCGCCGATCGACTGGGCTATCGCCCCTCGGCCGCGGCCCGCACCCTCCGTACCGGCAAGTCGGGCCTCATCGGCCTGACCGTGACGACGTACGGGGATGAACCTTTCACCTTCACCGAGTTCGCGTACTTCGCGGAAATGGCGAGAGCCGCCACCTCGGCCGCGCTCGCCCGCGGCTACGCCCTGGTCATCCTGCCCGCCACCTCGCGCCACGACGTGTGGTCGAACGTCGCCCTGGACGGCACGGTCGTCATCGACCC
>CBFHCJ010000359.1:0-7116 GCA_965654005.1 uncultured Streptomyces sp.
GCGCAATCGTGCGCAGCAGGAGGTGACGCGCGTAGACCCGCGACATCGGAAAACCCCGCGGGGCCTCACTCGGCACATCCCGGTACGCACGGCAGCCGGAACAGCGCCCAGACCACCTTGCCGCTCAGCGTGCCCGCCAGCGGGTGCCATCCCCAGCTGTCGGTGAACGAGTCCACCAGGAACAGTCCGCGGCCCGACTCCGCCGAGAAGTCCTCCGAGTCGCCCGCGATCGGGCTGTCGCGACTGGGGTCGCGCACGGCGCACATCAAGCGTGAGGTCCAGCACAGCAGATGCAGCCGCACCGCAGGGCCCTGCTCGCACGCGCGCGCGGCCGGCGCGGGCAGCGCATGCCGCAGTGCGTTGGTCACGAGCTCGGAAACCACGAGGCAGACATCGTCGAAGCACTCGCCCACGTCCCACTGGCCGAGGGTTGTTCGGGTGAACTGCCGGGCGTCACGCACCGCTTCGAGGCGGGCGGGGAGAGCGCAGGAGGCGGCGTTGGACACGGCCGTGGGATCGAGCGGCGGAAGTCCCTGCCGTAAGGGCTCGAGCATGGTCGATTCATTCGTCCCCATGCGAGGCACTCCCGGGTGTTCGCGGTCGTGGCGATGCAGCGGTGGCGCTGGACCATGGTTTCGGATGAGTCAGACAGATGCAAGGGCAGATGCACGTGCACGCACCCGGAATTGGCACTTCCCGTACGCTTTCTGTTTATTTGTTCCGTCACTTTCTTGCCACTTGCTTGCTCGTCCCTGACTCTTCCTTGTGGCTCGACTTTGACTACATTCCATTTCTGTAACCGTACGAGTACTGCTCGAAGTGTTTTAGTGGCAGACTGCGCGATCTGAAGGACGTTGGGGAGGCTGACGAACGTGAGCGGTGGGGACTCGAGCGGCTCGGTGGTGCGGCGCATACTGCTGGGATCCCATCTCAGGCGCCTGCGGGAGGCGCGCGGCATCACCAGGGAGCGGGCCGGCTACTCGATCCGGGCCTCGGAGTCGAAGATCAGCCGCATGGAGTTGGGGCGCGTGAGCTTCAAGGCACGTGATGTCGAAGACCTGTTGACGTTGTACGGGATCATCGACGAGGCCGAACGCACGTCGCTGCTCTCCCTCGTGAAGGAGGCCAATGTCGCCGGATGGTGGCACAGTTACTCCGACGTCCTGCCGAGCTGGTTCCCGACGTACGTCGGCCTGGAGGGCGCGGCGCATCTGATCCGGTCGTACGAGGTCCAGTTCGTGCACGGTCTGCTGCAGAGCGAGGCGTACGCGCACGCCGTCGTCTCCCGGGGCATGAAGGGCGCGAGCGCCGCGGACATCGACCGGCGCGTGGCCCTGCGGCTGGAGCGGCAGAAGTACCTCGTCTCGGAGAACGCCCCGCAGTTCGACGTCGTGCTCGACGAGGCCGCCCTGCGCCGCCCCTTCGGCGACCGCCAGGTGATGCGCGGCCAGCTCCAGCATCTGATCGACGTCTCGGAGCGCCCCAACGTACGGCTTCAGGTCATGCCGTTCAGCTTCGGCGGGCACTCCGGCGAGAGCGGCTCCTTCACCATCCTGAGCTTCCCCCAGTCCGACCTGTCCGACGTGGTCTACCTGGAACAGCTCACCAGCGCGCTCTACCTGGACAAGCGCGAGGACGTGGCCCAGTACGAGACCGCGATGAAGCAGCTGCAGCAGGACAGCCCCGGCCCGGACGAGAGCCGTGATCTGCTGCGGGGGCTCCTCCAGCTCTCCTGAGAGTCCTCACGGAGTTACCTGAAGGGTCCCTCCAACTCCCTTCGTTCACAAGTACGATGACGCGTGATCAGACCGTGATGCGATCGCGGCTACGTGAACGGGTGTCTGCTTCGGCTGCAAGGGATTGAGGGATCACATGTCGTCCTACTTCTCGTCCTACTTCACCGATCTGGCTCAGCAGTACATCGGCGGTCAGTGGCGTCCGGGCACGGGCTCCTGGGACATCATCGACTTCAACCCGTACGACGGCGAGAAACTGGCGTCGATCACGACAGCCACGGTCGGTGAGATCGACGAGGCCTACAAGAGTGCCGCCGCAGCCCAGAAGGAGTGGGCCGCCACCAACGCGTACGCCCGGCGGGCGGTGTTCGAGAAGGCCCTCAGGATCATCGAGGAGCGCGAGTCCGAGATCGCGGAGGCGATCATCGCCGAGCTCGGCGGCACGCAGTTGAAGGCGGGCTTCGAGCTGCACCTCGCCAAGGAGTTCCTGCGCGAGTCGATCCATCTGGCGCTGCGCCCCGAGGGCAAGATCCTCCCGTCGCCGATCGACGGCAAGGAGAACCGCCTCTACCGCGTGCCCGTCGGCGTCGTCGGCGTGGTCAGTCCGTTCAACTTCCCCTTCCTGCTGTCCATCAAGTCCGTCGCCCCGGCGCTCGCCCTCGGCAACGCCGTCGTCCTCAAGCCGCACCAGAACACGCCGATCGTCGGCGGCTCCCTGGTCGCGAAGATCTTCGAGGACGCGGGGCTTCCGGGCGGTCTGCTCAACGTCGTGATCACGGACATCGCGGAGATCGGCGACGCGTTCATCGAGCATCCCATCCCGAAGGTCATCTCCTTCACCGGCTCCGACAAGGTGGGCCGCCACGTCGCCACCGTCTGCGCCTCGCTCTTCAAGCGCTCCGTCCTCGAACTGGGCGGCAACAGCGCGATCGTGGTCCTGGACGACGCGGATGTCGACTACGCCGTCGACGCGGCCGTCTTCAGCCGGTACGTGCACCAGGGCCAGGTCTGCATGGCCGCCAACCGCGTCCTGGTGGACCGCTCGCTCCAGGCGGAGTTCACCGAGAAGTTCGTCACCAAGGTGAAGTCCCTCAAGGTCGGCGACCCGCGCGACCCGGAGACCGTCATCGGCCCGGTGATCAACTCCTCGCAGGCGGAGGCCGTTTCGGGCGCCGTCGAGCAGGCCATCGCCGAGGGCGCGACGGCACTGGTGCACGGCTCGACCACCGACAACCTCGTCGAGCCCTCCGTCCTCACCGATGTCCCCGCCGACTCCGCCCTCCTCCAGCAGGAGATCTTCGGCCCGGTCGCCTTGCTCATCCCGTTCGACGGCGAGGAGGAGGCCGTACGCATCGTCAACGACACCCCGTACGGGCTGAGCGGCGCCGTCCACAGCGGCGACATCGAGCGCGGCGTCAACTTCGCCAAGCAGATCGACACCGGCATGTTCCACGTGAACGACGGCACCGTCCACGACGAGCCGCTCGTCCCCTTCGGCGGCGAGAAGCACTCGGGCATCGGCCGACTGAACGGCGAGACGACGCTTGAGGCCTTCACCACGCTGAAGTGGATCTCGGTGCAGCACGGGCGAAGCGGCTTCCCCTTCTGATTCCTGAGGGCCGAGCCGGCAGGCGCTTTCCGGCGCGGGCCCTCAGTGGTGGAATCCGGTTGCCGCCTCCTTGTCCCGCGTCAGCGGATTCGGCTGCCGCCGTAGCTCCGGAAGCAGCCGGCCCAGGTCCTCGACGAACAGATCGGCGAGGTCCGTCGAGAAGCCGTTGCGGCACACGACCCGCAGGACGGACAGGTCCTGGCGGTTGGCCGGGAAGGTGTACGCGGGCACCAGCCAGCCGAACCCGCGCAGACGTCGCGAGACGTCGAAGACGTCGTACGCCGTCACATCCGGCGCCGTCGTGAATGCGAAGACCGGCAACTCCTCTCCCCGGGTGAGAAGTCGGAAGTCGCCCAGCGCCTCCACCCGCTCGGCGAGGCCCCGTGCCACGTTCCGCGTCGTCTGCTGGACGGCCCGGTAGCCTTCCCGGCCCAATCGCAGGAACGTGTAGTACTGGGCGACGACCTGGGCGCCGGGCCGGGAGAAGTTGAGCGCGAAGGTCGGCATGTCGCCGCCCAGGTAGTTGACCCGGAAGACGAGTTCCTCGGGGAGGGCCTCCTTGTCGCGCCACAGCGCCCAGCCCACGCCCGGGTAGACCAGCCCGTACTTGTGCCCCGAGGTGTTGATCGACGCGACCCGCGGAAGCCGGAAGTCCCACACCAGGGACTCGTCGAGGAACGGGGCGACCATGGCCCCGGACGCGCCGTCCACGTGCACGGGGATGTCCAGGCCCGTGCGTTCCTGAAGGTCGTCCAGGGCCGCGCACAGCTCGGCGATCGGCTCGTACGACCCGTCGAAGGTGGACCCCAGGATGCCGACGACTCCGATCGTGTTCTCGTCGCACAACTCGGCCGCTGCTTGGGGGTCCAGGTGGAAACGGTCGCCCTCCATGGGCACCTGGCGGGCCTCGACCTCCCAGAAGTTGCAGAACTTGTCCCAGCAGACCTGCACGTTCACGCCCATGACCAGGTTCGGGCGGGCGTCCCTGGACGGGTAGCGGTCGGCGTTGCGCCGGGCCCAGCGTCGCTTCAGCGCCATCCCGGCGAGCATGCAGGCCTCGCTCGATCCGGTCGTCGAACAGCCCACCACGGCCTCGGGATCCGGCGCGTTCCACAGGTTGGCGAGCATCGCCACGCAGCGGCGCTCCAGCTCGGCGGTTCGCGGGTACTCGTCCTTGTCGATCATGTTCTTGTCGCCGCACTCGCTCATCAGCACTCCGGCCTGGGGCTCCATCCAGGTGGTGACGAAGGTGGCGAGGTTCAGCCGTGAGTTGCCGTCCAGCATCAGTTCGTCGTGGACCAGTTGGTACGCGACCGTGGGCGGCATCGGTCCCGTGGGCAGCCGGTGCTTGGGCGGGGCCTCGGTCATTTCCACGGCCGGATTCGCCTCCCCGTAGAAGGGGTTCATCGAGCTGGGGCGCTCGTCGGGCTTTCCCGGGCCTGTGTGGAGCGGCATGGTGTCTCGTCTCCCATCGCGTCGGCGGTGTGCGCGGCTACTGGTTCATCGGATCTGGGGGGCCTGCCGGTTCATCGGTTTCCTCAGGGTCTTGCTCTCACTGGTTCAGCGGATCGGGGCCCCGTCCTCCCGGAGTTGCATCTGGGGGCGGCCCGTGACCAGCAGCCAGGCCGGAAGGGACGCGACGCAGAGCAGGGCCAGGATCCCCGCGGAGGGCGCCAGCACCGCGGCCGTGAACAGGGCCAGCCAGCCCTGTCGGGTGACCGCGAAGAGCATGCCCAGCACACCCGCGGCGACACCGAGCGCCGGATGAACCGCTGGAACGAGCGCGTGCGCGCACAGCCCGAACGCCACGCCGACGAACACGGAGGGGAAGATCCGTCCGCCGCGGAACCCGCAGGCCGCGGCGACCAGCAGTGCCGCGAGCTTCACCACCGTCATCATCGCGAACTGCCCGGCCGACCAGCCGTCCGGATTCCGGGCCAGCTCCGCCATCTGGTCGAGTCCCTTGAAAAGCGTGAGACGCCCGCCGAGGGCTCCCAGAAGCCCCAGGACGAGCCCACCTACGGGAAGCGCCACCATCGGGTGCCGCAGGCGCCCGAAGACGCCGTGGACGTGCGGGAAGGCGTACACAGCAGCCATTCCGAGCAGCGCGGCCGCCGGGGCTACGACCAGGGCGGCCGGCAGGTCGCGCCAGCCGGGTCGGCCGAGTGCGGGCAGGTGCAGGTCGAACGTCGGATGGGCCACCAGAGTGGTCGTCAGTGCGCCCGCGGCGGCGGCGATGAGCGGTCCGAAGACGTTGTCCCACAGCAGGCCCTTGATCGGCCGTCCGGCCAGCGCCTCGGAGAGCAGCAGCGCCGCCGCCACGGGCGTCCCGAACAGCGCGCCGATCGTCGCCGACTCGGCCAGCGGCACCCACACGCCGCCCGGCAGCCGGGGAGCGACCCTGCGGCCCAGCCAGTACGCCAGCGCGATGTTGGACACGATGACCGGGTTCTCCGGGCCCAGGCTCGGACCGCCGGCCAGCATCAGTCCGACCGCCACCAGCAGGCCGGGCACGACGACGGGCGGCAGCGGGGTGGTCACGCTCAACCCGACGGTCGCCGGGTCCGGACCCGCGTGCCCCGGCGCTTTCCAGACGACCAGCCCCACCAGGACACCGGTGGCGGTGAGCACGACGAGCATCCAGAACACGGAGTAGCGGCCGACGCCCAGCGCGTCCGGCAGGTTCTGCCACAGAACGTGCTGGAGACGTTCGGTGAGAGCGCTCACCCCGAGGAAGAGCAGACTGGCCCCTACGCCGACGACGAGCGCCGGGAGGACCAGCGGCAGCAGACGCCGCGCGGGGGTTGCCGGGGTGGCGGCTGCCTGCTGCGCGGTGTCTTGGGCCACGGGCTCACCATAAACGGATCAAGCACCTGAAACCGGTGCAACATCCGGAGAGGAAACCGGTGCAACATCCGGGGGAAACCGGGCTTGCACCTCACGTCGCGTGAGGGCTCAGCGTGGAGGGCGTACCGAGAAGGGAGCGGAAGTGAGCTACTCCGTAGGACAGGTCGCCGGATTCGCCGGGGTCACGGTGCGCACGCTGCACCACTACGACGACATCGGCCTGCTCGTCCCGAGCGAGCGCAGCCACGCGGGCCACCGGCGCTACAACGACGCCGACCTCGACCGGCTGCAGCAGATCCTGTTCTACCGGGAGCTCGGCTTCCCGCTCGACGAGGTCGCGGCCCTGCTCGACGACCCGGACGCGGACCCGCGCGCGCACCTGCGCCGCCAGCACGAGCTGCTGACCGCCCGGATCGAGAAGCTGCAGAAGATGGCCGCGGCCGTGGAGCACGCCATGGAGGCACGGAGGATGGGCATGAACCTCACGCCGGAGGAGCGTTTCGAGGTCTTCGGGGACAAGGACCCCTTCAACGAGCAGTACGCCGAGGAGGCGGAGCAGCGGTGGGGCGACACCGCCGCGTGGGCAGAGTCCCAGCGCCGGGCCACCCGCTACACCAAGGAGGAATGGAAGCGCATCAAGGCCGAGGTCGATGACTGGAGCGAGCGGTACGCCGCTCTGGTGGCCGCCGACGAGCAGCCGTCCGGCGAGGCGGCCATGGACATGGCCGAGGAGCACCGGCAGCACATCGGCAGGTGGTTCTACGAGTGCCCGTACGAGATGCACCGCTGCCTCGGTGCGATGTACGTCTCCGACGAGCGCTTCAAGGCGTACTACGACTCCATGGGGTCGGGTCTCGCCGAGCACCTGCGCGACGCGATCACCGCCAACGCCGACCGGCACAGCGCCTGACCGGTCCTGGCCCG
>CBFHCJ010000360.1:0-7081 GCA_965654005.1 uncultured Streptomyces sp.
GGTCGCGACCGCGATATGGGCGATGTCGACCTCGCGTTCGATGCAGTGGTCGAGGGCGGCGATCAGATCGCTGAAGTGCCCGTCGGGCCTCACCTGGCAGACCTCGATCTCGGCGTCGACGGCGATGCCGATGACGCCCTTGCCGGTGTCCGCCCCGGCGATGACGCCCGCCGCGTGGGTTCCGGTCCCCACCATGTCGTGCGCCCAGCCCTCGTCCGTGCCGCGTACGACATCGACCCCGGAGCGCACCCGTTCCTTCAGATCGGGGTGCTCGGCGCTGACGCCCGAGCCGATGACCGCGATCCTGACGCCGAAGGCGCGGAAGGTGGGGGGCAGCCGGTCCAGCCGCATGGCCTGCTGGCCCCAGCCGTACTGCTGCCGCTTCTCCAGTTCCGGGTACACCTTGGCCAGCGGGGTGAGGGTGACGAGGTTCTCCTGGGTTTCCGACAGGTCGGGGCGATGGATCCAGCGGTCCGTGTAACCGCCCACGGGCCGGACGTAGAGGGCCTGGACGGAGTGCGCGGTCTCCGTCGCCAGCGTGACGGTGACCGTCCCGTCGGACCCGGTGATGCCCTGGCCGGGCCAGGTCGACCCGATCAGGAACACCCCGGCGCCGGCCAGCGGTTCGCCGTCCGGACCGCAGACGCGCAACGTGATGTCCACGGGTTCGTCCAGCGGCATGACCAGCCCTGGATCGCGTAGCGACAACGTCCCCGCGGTCGGGGTGGCGGCGGGTCCGGTTCCGCACAGCGGCAGGTCCGGCTCGATGTGCACATGCAGCGACCGCATCGCCGGCACCTGGGCCTCGGCCGCCTCGACGACCGCGACCTCCGGGCAGGAGGGGGTCAGCCCGGCCGACTGGAGCTTGTCCGACGGCCGGAGTCTGCGGGTCACTCTGACCTCGGGCATCCGGTCCAGCCGGTCACACACCGCGTCCATGCTGAGTTCGGGCACTCCCGGTGGGAGCAGATGCTGCGGCAGCGGTGTCACCATGTACCGCTCCCGGCGCGGCTGCACCGTGATCGGTGACAGCGCGCCCTTCCTGCGTGGCCCCGCTTCTCTTCCCTCGGGTCCCGGCCCGCCGGCCTCCACGCCCTCGGACCCGCTCTCGCGGTTGTTTCCGGGCCTGTCATTGACCATTACGTCCACCTTCACCACGCCTAGGTACGTCGTAACTTGTGCTCCTGATCCGGCGACGGGCGGTTCGCGCTTCCACGGTGATGCGGTGTGCCCGGGAACGACTCCCGGGGCACACCGCATCGCGCGCCGCCAGGGGTCAGCCGATACCGAAGGGCTGGCCCATGCCGAAGCCGTAGCTAGGCTGCTGGTACTGCTGGCCGAACGGCTGCTGCTGGCCGAACTGTTGCTGCTGGCCGTACCCGCCACCCCACTGCTGCTGGCCCTGCTGGCCCTGCTGGCTCTGCTGCAGCAGGGTCACGATCGCGATCGGCAGAGCCTGCTGAACGGACTGCTCCACCGCGTGGCGGACGCCCGTGTGCAGCGTGTGATGCAGCGCGAGCGCGAGGTACGGGTGCGCCTGCTGGGCGAGGCCCTGGTGCTGGAGCTGCTGCTGCACCTGCTGGATCTGCTGAAGCGTCTGCTGCATGCGCTGCGCGACCTGCTGGCTCGCCTGCTGACAGGCCTGCTGGATCGCCTGCTGGACGACCTGCTGGATCTGCTGCTGCGGGCCCCCGCCGATCTGCTGGCCGAACTGCTGCAGGGGTTGGGTACCGGTCATCACCGACATGAATGCTCCATTCGATGCTTCGATGCCATGAGAAAGCCGACATAGGGATCTATGAGGGCTTTGTCGGGATAAGTCCGACGACCTGAAGCTAAGTTGGCGTCAACCCGGCCGCAATCGGATGGATCCCTCCGGGGGTGGCCGTCGAAGATCGGACCGCCGACGCGCGCAGCCGCGTGCGCCCCGTGGCCCCATGGCGCGCGGGGCCGTCGCCGCACCGGGTGACCCGTCAGGCCGCGGCCCCCGCTGAAGCTGATGGCGCCGCCAACCGGGTGAACCTCTCCCCGACGCTCCCGCAGGACCTCAGTCGCCACCGCTCCCGTACGGCCTGGTCAGAATCTCCAGATTGTGGCCGTTCGGGTCGTCGAAGTACGCCCCGCGGCCGCCGTCGTTGTGGTTGATCTCGCCGGGACGGCGGTGGTACGGGTCCGCCCAGTACGTCAGGCCCGCCGCGCGGATACGGGCGAAGATCGCGTCGAAGTCGTCCTCGGAGACCAGGAACGCATAGTGCTGCGGGGTGATCTCGTCGGCCGTCTCCATGTAGTCCAGCGTCACGCCGTTCGGGATCTGCACCGGGGTGAACGGGCCGAACCGCGGCGCCACCTCCAGGTCGAGCAGTTCCGCGAGGAACCGGGCGGACGTCTCCTTGTCGCGCACTGCGACGATCGTGTGGTTGAGCTCGACGGACATCGGTCGGCCTCCTGTCCCCTGGGCGCCCATGACCACTTCCTACGCTAGTGCCCCGGCAGGGCCGGGAACCCTGCCGGGCACCACGCGTCTCGGAGCCCGTGATCGCACGGTCGGCGCGCGTGGGACTCGGACACCGCCGCAGGCCGGTGGTGTGCCGCGGTGTGGCGGGCGTGGGGCCGCCTCACGCCATCGGTGGTGGATCGCCGGATGGCGTCGGATGGCTCAGATGGTGGCCGTGTCGATCACGAACCGGTACCGCACATCGCTGTTCACCACCCGCTCGAACGCCTCGTTGATCTCGGAGGCGCTGATCAGCTCGATCTCGGACCCGATGCCGTGCTCCGCACAGAATTCCAGCATCTCCTGGGTCTCGCGGATCCCGCCGATCATGGAGCCCGCGAGGGTCTTGCGGCCGCCGATCACCGAGAACAGGTTGAGCGAGATGGGCTCCTCGGGCGCGCCCACGTTCACCAGGGCGCCGTCCACCTTCAGCAGCGACAGAAGCGCGCCGAAGTCCATCGGCGCCGACACGGTGGAGATCATCAGGTCGAACGTGCCGCGCAGCTCCTCGAAGGTCTTCGGGTCGCTCGTGGCGTAGTAGTGGTCGGCGCCCAGCTTGAGCCCGTCCTCCTTCTTGCGCAGGGACTGCGAGAGCACGGTCACCTCGGCGCCCAGCGCGTGCGCGAGCTTGACGCCCATGTGGCCGAGGCCGCCCAGACCGACGATCGCGACCTTCTTGCCGGGGCCCGCGTTCCAGTGCCGCAGCGGGGAGTACGTGGTGATGCCGGCGCACAGCAGGGGCGCGGCCACGTCGAGGGAGAGGCCGTCCGGGATGCGGACGGTGAAGTTCTCGTCGACGACGATCTTCTCGGAGTAGCCGCCGTAGGTGGGCTCGCCGTCCTTGCCGATGGTGTTGTACGTGCCGACGGCGCCCTTGAGACAGAACTGCTCAAGGCCGGCCTGGCAGTTCTCGCACTCGCGGCAGGAGTCGACCAGGCAGCCGACGCCCACGCGGTCGCCGACCTGGAACTTGGTCACACCGGAGCCGACCGCGGAGACGACGCCCGCGATCTCGTGGCCCGGAACCATCGGGAAGATCGCCTCGCCCCAGCCCTCACGGGCCTGGTGGATGTCCGAGTGGCAGATGCCGGCGAACTTGATGTCGATCAGGACGTCGAACTCGCCGACCTCCCGGCGCTCGATCGTGGTGCGCTCGAGCGGAGCCTTGGCGGCGGGTGCGGCGTACGCAGCAACAGTGGTCATGCCGGGGTTCTCCTCAAGGGGTCGCGTGCCCGGCCGCCTTTCGCCGGACACGGGGTCCAGCCTGCCGGACGGCATCGGGCTCACCCAGACCACAGCTGTACCTATGTCCAGCGGTCCTACCACTGGCGGGGTCAGGCTCACGGTCGTACGACCAGGAATACTGGACATATGGACGAACAGCTCGACTCCGCACAGGCGCCCGCCGCGGGAGCCGGTCATCAGGCCCTGGACCGGCGCGCCGAGCTCAGCGAGTTCCTGCGCACCCGGCGGGCCCGGCTCAAGCCCGAGGACGTGGGCCTGCCGGACTTCGGTCGGCACCGGCGGGTGCCGGGGCTGCGGCGAGAGGAACTGGCGCAGCTGGCCGGGGTGTCGGTGGCGTACTACACGCGTCTGGAGCAGGGCAACGGACGGAACGTGTCGGCGGAGGTGCTCGACGCCATCGCCCGTGCGCTGCGGCTGAGCGACGCGGAGCACGCACATCTGACGCATCTCGCCAAGCCGAAGGCGCACAAGAAGAAGCCGTCGGCGCGGACGCAGCAGGTGCGGTCCTCGCTGCGGCAGCTGCTGGACTCCTTCGACGGCGTCCCGGCGTACATCGTGGGGCGGCGTGCGGACATCCTGGCCTGGAACCGGATGGCCGCGGCGGTCTTCGGGGACTGGGCGGAGCTGCCGCAGTCGGAGCGGAACTGGGCGCGCCTGGCGTTCCTGCGGCCGGAGTACCACGATCTGTTCGTCGACTGGGAGCAGAAGGCGATCGACGTCGTGAGCCAGCTGCGGTACCAGGCCGGGTGTCACCCGGACGATCCGCGTCTGTCGGCGCTGGTCGGCGAGCTGTCGGTGAAGAGCGAGGAGTTCCGGCGGCTGTGGGCGACGCATGACGTCAAGGAGAAGAGCCACGGGCTGAAGCGGCTACGGCATCCGCTGGTGGGCGATCTCGTACTGCAGTTCGAGGTGTTCCAGGTGCCGGACGGTGGTGAGCTGGGGTTGGTGACGTACCACGCCGAGCCGGGGTCCGCGTCGGCGGAGGCGCTGCGGCTCCTGGCGAGCTGGGGCACGGACGCGACCCGCGCGGGCACGGGATCGGCGACGCCCCGGCCCTGACCCGGCGGCCCAGTCCTCGACGCCGCGGCCCTCGCGCATCGGCCACCGCGTCGCGGACAGCCGGGGCGCTCGACCCGGCAGCTCGTTCAGGCGATCAGCGCGTCGGCCTTGAGCGCCACGACGAAGGGGGCCCAGGCATGGGCACTGAGCATGAGGGCGGGGCCCTCGGGGGCCTTGGAGTCGCGTACGGGGACGAGGCCGGGGAGGTTGTCGAGGACCTCGACGCAGTGTCCGCCGTCGCCGTTGCTGTAGCTGCTCTTGTGCCACGCGACAGGGATCAAATCACTCTGCATACTTGCCATTGCGGTAGTCCTCTGCTGCTTGCTCGATTAGCTTCAGGGACGCCTCGGGCGGGAGCGCGGCAGCCCTGAGTCGACCGTACGCCTTCGCATACTGCCTCACCAGCCCAGGATCATCGATGAGCTGACCGCTGTACATCCCCTCGGTGTACATGACTGGCGGGGCATCGGCAAAGGTCATAAACCTGGTCGTGCCCATCATGAAGGGGTGCGCACCCGAATTCCGCTGAAGAATCTGCGGAACACAACGGCGTCTGCGCGCCACCTCCGCGACATGGGCAAGCTGATCAGCCATGTCGTTGGACGCGATGATCGGTTGCCGCAAGATCGACTCGTGCAGTACGAGCCAGCTCTCAGGCCCCGACTGGTCCTCGAAGATCCATGCGCGCTGCCGCCGAGCCGCGATCTTCGCAGCCACCGTCTGCTCGGAGTCCGTTGGGTGCGCCGCCAGGACAACGGCCCTGATATACGGCTCCAGTTGCAGCGGCCCCGGAATCAGGGTCGGATCCCACTCTTCGAGCTCCTGTGCCCGCCCCTCCATCTCCACGACGTCGATGAAGTAGTCGGCATGACCGCCGCGTCTTGCCTTCCGCACGTCCTCACAACACCGCTCGAAGAAACCGTCCGTCTTGAGGAGCTGGTCCACGTGCCGGGCCAGATCGAGCGGCATCCGCCGCTCCCCGCGCTCGATGTCGCTGAGATGCGACTTGCCGTAGAAGCTGCCCGCGACGGTGGCCTCCAGGGAGAGCCCGGCGGCCTCCCGTTTCCACCTCAACTCCTTGCCGTAGAAGGTCGGGACGCTCATCGAGCCGTCGATGTCCTTGCGTCGTGGCATTGCTCACCGCCGTATGGGTCTGTGCGGCCGGACGGATCCAGTTCCGTGGGGTTCCACAACCCGCGCTGCTGTTTCCACAGTTCGGGCCGGGTACGCGAAGTCCTTTTCACGGTATACGGCCGCACGCCACTCTGTGAGTGATTCATCACAGTGAGCAACACAGGAAGGCGTCCGCTCGTGCCCGACCGCCCGTACCACCACCGGCCCACCGCCGACGACATGACCCGCTGCGTGGAGGAACTCCGTGCCGCCCTCACCCTCCACGACATCACGCTCCCCTCGCTCCGGGTGGACCTCCCGACCTTCGCCGGTACGTACGCGCCGCCCGCCGGGCTCATCGCGCTCGGGAACTGCAACACCGCCACAGCGCGCGAACTCGCCGCCGTGCTGCGGAAGGCGGCCGAGCGGTGACCTTCGAGCCCTTCGAACCCTTCGAGCCCTTCGAACCCTTCGAGCCCTTCGAACCCTTCGAACCCTTCGAACCCTTCGAACCCTTCGAGCCCTTCGAGCCCTTCGAAATCAGCCTGCTCGCCGTCCCGAGGTCCGTACCCGAACTGCGCCGCCACCTCCGCCACCACAGCTTCGACGTCCGTCTGTGCGCGAGCGAGTTGCTGACGAACGTCATCGACCACCTCGGCGAGGGCGCCCCCGTGACCGTCCGCGTCATGGGCACGGGCCGCGGCCACACCCGCGTCGAGGTCACCGACCCCGACCCGCGTGCCCTGCCCGCACGCGTCCACGCCACCCCCACGGACGAGTCCGGCCGCGGCCTGGCCCTCCTCGATGCCCTCGTACAGCGGTGGGGCGTGGAACAGGGGGCCGACCACAAGACGGTCTGGTGCGAGCTGGAGGGGCCGCCGTGCGACCGCCCCTCCCCCGCTGCCCGTACACCTGGTCAGCCGCCCGTCACGCTGTCGCGCAGTTCGCGATAGGCGGCAGGCCCACGTGCCGTGGACGCTACGAGGCGGCGTTCTCCGTGACGGTGATCTTGCCCTTGCGGATGGTCGCGAGCCGCGGGGCCTTCTTCGCGATCGTGGAGTCGTGGGTGACCATGATGAAGGTCAGCCCGTGCTCCTTCCACATGCGTTCGAGCACGTCCATGATCTCGTCGCGCATCGACTCGTCGAGGTTTCCGGTGGGTTCGTCGGC
>CBFHCJ010000361.1:0-7076 GCA_965654005.1 uncultured Streptomyces sp.
CCTGCCGGTGATCCTGAGCCGTTGACCCTCCTGGGGGAAGGGCTGGGTCATCGACTCCCACGCGTACAGGCGTCCGGCGCCGTCGACGAACCGGATGCGGCGGCGCTGGCCCCAGTCGCTGGGGAGGGGGCTGACCTCGGTCACCGTGGCCGTGATGGATTCGCGGTCGGACCGTGTCAGCTGACGCTGGGCCTCCCGCAGGTACATCGGGACGGCGGACACCAGGAGACCGATGTCCTTGGGATGGACCGTGTCCTCCTCAACGGCGTGGGCAAGTTTGCGGCGGTAGTCGTTCGTGCTGTCCTTGCCGCGGCGGCACCAGTCCCGTACGGCGGCCGCCGCTGCCGAGACGTCGCCTGCGGCCCGGAGGTGGTTGTGCAGCTGGCCCGCGGTGTCCGGGTCGGCACCGCCCAGCAGGAGGGCTCGTACCTGATCGGCGGTGGTCCAGGCACCGCCGCCGCGCTTGACGTACCCAGTCTCGGCGGTCAGGGCGGCCGCGTACTCCAGCACCAGGTCGACGTTGATCCTCAGGTCCGGCGGGACGGCATCCGGCTCGTACGGCTCGACGGTCAGGCACCAACGGGCCAGCCGCCACAGCGTGTTGAGGGCGGAGGCCGGGATCCCGGCGTACGGCTCGACGCACGTGTGCCCCAGCTGCATCGTCTGTCCGTCCTCGTGCCGCAGGACGTAGCTGGTGGCGCTGTCGGGGTCGCCGCACGCGTCGCAGCGCGGCGTCACGCCGGCGAGGGTGTCGGCGTACGGCGGCAGCGCGGCGACCACCGCGCCCGCCTCCGGGGCCTGGTCGAGCTGGGCGACGACGGTCCACCCTGCGTACGCGGGCACGGGCAGGGTGACGGTCACCTCCTCGCAGGGCACCGTGCCGACGGGGACTCCGTTGGCGTCGGGCCACTGCATCACGTCGGCACGGCCGCGGGTGATTCGGCAGCCGTCCATGCCGTAGGGGCGAAGTTGCCGATCGGCCTGGTGGACGGCTTGTCGGAGGGCGGTGAGCTGATCGGGGCGTACGGGAAAGGCCAGGGAATAGGTCGTCATCGAGCTGTCTCCGGAGGGGGCGGAGGAGGCCCGGCCGTCGTCGACGACCGGGCTCGCGCTCCGTTCATGTTGAAGGTTCGGGACACGTGAGGGGGCTGCCACCCCTCCCACGGTTGCTAATTCTGCCTTATCTAACGTGGCGGGTCAATGCCGTTGCCCGCTGATCAGGGGCTATGCGGCCACCCCGCATCCGTCGCACCCCGCGGGGGTGTGCAGGATCGTGGTCAGGCCGGTGCGGGCCTTGGACTCCCACGTCGGCGGCTTCTGCAGGGCGGCGTGGACGTCGCGCTCCATCCGCTCGAAGTCCTCGTTCTCCTCGACCACGACACCGGGGTCCGGGGCGTCGCGCCGCCGGGACCGCGCGATGATCTCGGCCATGGTGATGTTCGGGTTGAACGGCACCTGGCGGACGCGTTCGACCAGTGCACACAGCTCGGCGAGCCGCGGCCGGCGTCCGGCGGAGAGCGTCAGGTCCCGGTTGTTGGCCAGGGTGCAGGTGGAACACGAACAGCGGCTGGAGCCCCGCCGGTCCTTGGCGCCGGGATGCGAGTCGTAGCACCAGTGGTAGGGCAGACCCGCGTCGATTGTCCACTCCCAGACCTCCTCGGTGGTCACCTGGTGGGCGGGCAGCCACTCGTCGACGACCCGGGCGGAGTTGTCGGTTGTACGGCGCCACATCTCACGGGCCGCGCGGTCCGTGCTCTCGTCCGCCCTCATCCCGAGCACGTTTGCGAACATCAGCGGGCCGTCCGTCTCCTTCCGCAGGGTGCGGACCTGCGGAGTGAAGGCCTGGTACACCATCTTGGTCTTCCACGGGCCGGTGCAGGTGCGGGCCCGTCCGAGCCAGGGCCAGTCTCCTCGTTCCGCCACAAAGGTGAGCAGGTCGAAGGGGACTCGTTCCCCGTTGACCTCGCGGGTGCGGCGGACCTCGATGTGCCGCTCGGGCGGTACGCCGAGGGCCTGGCTGTGCTGTGCGGCCAGTTCGCTGGCACTCGGCCAGCGCACGCCGTCCACCGTGACCGCGGGCCACTCCATCGGGCCCAGACTCGCGTGCGCGGTCCAGACGCGGTCGGCGACACCGGCCTGGCGGGCGGCGTCCATCGCCATGGCTCCGGCCACAAGTCCGTCCTTCCCGCCGGACAGGTTGATCACGATGCGGTGCCGGGTCGCGGCAAACTCGACTGGATCGACGTACAGGGGACTGGGATTCGACACAACTCTCCTTAGGGGATGGGGGGTTGGGCGGGCTCCGACGGTGCTGGAGCCCGCGGGGTCAGACGATGAGGGTCACGCCGCCGAGCGTCTTGGCCTGGCGGATCAGCGGCTTCCCGCCGGTCGGCCGCCGGGGCTCGGGAGGGGGCAGTTGGCGAAGCGGGGTCCAGCGGGGCCCGTCGTCGCCGGTGTGCCTGGTCCACGCGGCCTCGAAGTGCTTGCGCTGCTTGTCGCGTACTCCGGCCGGCGCGGCGACCGCGTATCCGACGGCGCTGGGGTAGCTGTCCCCAGGGGGGAGGTAGTGGGCCCGCTGGATGCCCGACATCGCTCCGCGCCGCAGCGGGAGGCGGTACTCGGCGGCGAACTCGCGCACCAGCCGCTCCGCGGTCTGGCGGTCTCCCTCCCACACCGTGCGGACCGAACGCCAGGCCGTTCCCTTGGCGGCCTCACCCCGGCACTCGTCGGGCCCCGAGCACCACGGCGCGAAGTCTCCGGCGGGGTGGTCCGCACGGCATTGCTCGGTGCGGGGCTGGCGGCACCACCACTTCGGGGACCGGCACGAGCGCCCGTGATGCTCCCGGCAGTCCGCAGTCCGGGCCGCGAAGTAGATCCTGCGGACCTCGTAGATCGCGTACGGGGTCTGATCTAGCGACTCCTCGAACGCCGACAGGACCCGGTGGTTGCGGCCGTCCTCGGTGAGCCGCCGGTACAGGGAGTCCGTCCCGTACAGGCTGGATCGCTCGTTGAGGGCCATGGACACGTGTTCCATGCGCAACACGTCGGCGGCGATGTACGGGTGATCGCGAAGCCGTTCCTCGTGAGCACCGCGGCTCGCGCACACCCCACTGAATCCGCATTGTGCGCAGTACGACTTCTTCACGGGCTCGCCGAGACGTTCCAGGACGTAGCGCTCCACCGCGGCCCTGTCCTGGCGGGCCAGAATCAGCGGATAGAACGGCTCACAGATGGTCCGGCCTGCGTCCTTGTTCAGCTGGCGCTGGATGCGGGTGTCCTTCTCCGCGCGCTTCAACTCGCCGTAGTGGTAGCCGATCACGCGCCGGTAGCTGGCCGTGCCGAACTCGTTCTCCGTCCACTGGTCAAGGCACCAGCCCTTAAATCGGATGCTGCAGGTCCTCCGGCCGTTCGCGATCTGGGGGACCGTTCCGGCCTCTCGGAGCTCATCGGACAGGCGCCACGGTCCGCTCTGGAAGATCCGGCGGGGGGAACGGCTGTCGTCCAGGACCACCACGCCGTCGGCGTCGTGGCGGCCGGCTCGGGCGACCTGCACAAGCCGGACCCCGGCCCGCCGGAGGCGGGGCAGGACCAGACGGTTGACGTAGTCCAGGGAGTCGGGCCACTCGTCGCCGGTGACGGCGTGGATGACGATCAGGTCGGAGAGGTCGGGGGCCAGGCCGTAGCGCTCGGGGTGGGCGAGGAATTCGATCAGGATGGCTGTGCTGTCGGCGCCAAGTCCGTAGCTCAGCACGGTCATTCCGGAGGACTGGCCGAACCCGGGTCGGGCCGGGGGCTCGGGCAGGTCGAACAGGGTGGGCAGGGCGGTTGCGGACACGGGAAACGGGGTCCTCGGGATCGGGGGTCTCGCGCCGGCGGGCGGCGGTGATCGGGGCGGGCGGCGTGGTTGCTGCCCGGGAAAGGGGCCGGGGGCGGCGGAACGGACCGGCGCCCCCGGCGCGTCTCAGCTCTTCTTCGGGCCGGTGCCGAGTTCCTTCAGCACCGCGGCGCGGGCGGAGGACGCCGGGCAGGGACCGAGCAGCCGCGTGAGGTGTTCGCGAAGCGCCTCGGTGTCGTCGGCGCGACGGGCTCGCTCGGCCTTCTCCAAGAGCTCGGCGGCCGTCTCACGGTCGGTGGGGTGCTTGATGTCGCACGGGCAGGTAGCGGCGGGCTTGCCCACCAGTTCGGCGACCTTCGCGGCCTGGTCCTCGAAGGTGATGCAGTCCTCGTGCCTCCACACGGGCCGCGGCGTGTTGTCGCCGTTCCGCCCGCGCAGGTGGCTCCACCAGCGGACGACGACCTTTCCGTCCAGCCCGCACGTCAGCGGCCACGGGTTGTCAGACCCCGGGTAGCCGGTGACCTTCCCGTCCTGGTCCACGGGGGTCCACGCCAGTTCGGCGAGCCGGGCGAGCGCGATGGCCGCGCTGATGATGTTGCGCCGGGTCGGCTTCATCCGCGGGTGCAGCCACGGGACGATGCCCGCGGGCTCCTCGGTCTGCTCCGTCGCCGCGGCGGGGACGCCGGAGGCGGCTGTGGTCTCCAGCCAGGCGGCGGCCTCCTTCTTGCTGGCGTGCGGGGTGACGACATCGCCCTCAACCGGCGTGCAGGCGTACCACTCGCCGTGCCAGCGGTGGATGAATCCGATCAGCTCGTCGTCGACCATGACCGGGTACCGGCCGTCCGCCATGCGGTCGCCGATGGTGTAGCGGGGCGGTGTCTCGGTCTCGGGGGTGGCGTTCGTCGCCATGTGGGTCTCCCTGGTTGAAGGTTCGGGGGTGGGGCTCCTGCCAGAGCCCCCTTGCGGTGGGCCCGTCCCGCTGCCTCGGGTCGGGCCCACCGGGTCTTAGCGGCGCCGCTCGAACAGGGCGCTGGCGGTCAGGGCCGAGGGGAGGGCGGCGACGGGGTGCCAGCCCTCGCGGATGAATGCGACCGGCCGGTGGTCGGGGTCGCGCACGATGATCAGACCCGGGCTGGTGGCGACCGTCTCTCCGCGGCGGGCGGCGCGGACCAGGAGGTCACGCAGTTCGTAATGCTCGGCGGCCTCGGGCTCGCGGATCGTCCGGTTCGTCAGCAGCTCGCTGGTCCTCCAGCGGCGGGCGAGCGGGATCGTCCGGGCCTCTTCGAGCGTGGGGACGTGGTGGTCGAGCAGACCGTCAGCCACCGGGACGATGGTGGTCGTGACCGCGCCGTCCTCCTCGTTGATCAGCCGGATCACCTGGGAGCCGCGGGGCTGGTCGACCTTGATGCCGTCCGCGAACTCGGCCGTTCGCACGGTCCACCATGCGGAGTTGATGTCGGCGGCGGCCGTGACCAGCTGGGGGAAGCCGTTCTCGTTCGACGCGTAGAACGTGGCCAGGTAGAGCGCGAATCCGCCGATCTCGGCGCCGGGGGTCGCGGTCTCCAGCTCTGCCTGCTTCATTGTTGCTCCTCGTTGAAGGTTCGGGGTGCGGGAGGGGACTGCCACCCCTCCCGACATCACTAATTCTGCCTTATTCTGGCCTTGTTGTCAAGGCCGCCGCGCTGCCCCTGCGACCGCCCCGAAGGGCGACCCGCCCAGGTCAGGCGGTGTGTGCCCTCGCGCGCTCGGTGGTGATGGCTCGCGCCGTGTCCGCCGCCGTCATAGCCGCGTCCAGGTACAGCCCCTTCATCAGCCGCGAGGACAGGGCCTGTTCCACACGCCAGCGCCAGGCCAGAGCCATGCGTCCGGCGGAAGAGATCCAGATCCGGTCGGAGTGCGGGGACTGCGAGATCCAGCCCCGGGAGAGCAGGATCGAAGTCTGCACCAGGGGGATCCGGGAGAACCCGGCGATGATGGCCACGGTCCGCCCCCGCTCGTCGAGCTCCGCGCGGGCACGGCGCTCGTACTGGTCGATGATCCGCAGGTCCTCATACTGGCGGTCCGTCATCTTCTTGGGATGGATGACGATGTCCAGCGTCCTGCTCTGCTTCGTGACCAGGTCATGAGCGGAGGCCCCGCGGGGCAAGTTGGAGATGGACAGAGCCCCGTACTCGTACACCCGGATCGTCCTGCCCTTGGTGACGGCGCGCCCCACCATCAGATCGGCTTCACAGCCGGTGATGTAGCCGGTTACGTAGCCGCCCTGACCGCTGACGGTCTCCTTGAATGCCGCACCAACGAAACCGGTGGGGGAGTAGTCGCGGGGCGTCAGGATGTGCGTCCCGTAATAGCGGGTCTGGGGATGGGCCATCGGTCTCACGTCCTCGTTGAAGGTTCGGGATGCGGGAGGGGACTGCCACCCCTCCCGACATCACTAATTCTGCCTTATTTTGGGGCTATGGTCAATCCTTGATCGAGTGACTTCGGTCACATGTCGTCGCAGGTCAGCGCCGTCACATCAGGCTGCACCGGGCGCCCCACGCGCACAGCCTTCTCGTAGTCGGCAAGTCGCACGATGCCGGACAGCACGCGGCCGCCGATCTCCGCCCCGGACAACTCGGCGTCGAACACCCACCGGCCCCCGTCCGTCCGCTGCACCCACATCACGGACAGAACCGTGTCGGCCTGCCCGCCGCCGGCGTTGTCGTGGCAGCGACCGGTCGCCTCCACCTCCCACACACCTACGGCCGTCTCGCCGTCCTCGGAGTACCGGGTACCGGCGCGAAGCGCCACGACCCATCCCTCCGCCTCCGCAGCACGCGCGAACCGCACCGCGCCGCGCGACACACCCTTGGTGCCGCCCACCGTGGCCGTAGACCACTGGGCGTAGGAACCGACCCACCACGACCGGTCAACCGCCACGCACGCCGGGGGCGTGATGGACGCCTCCCACGAAGGGACCGGCCGCGCCTCCGGGGCGGCCGCTGTGTCGCCCTCCGTGGCGCTCTCCGCATCACTCACCCGGGAATCCGGGGTGCCAGTCACGCAGGTCATCAGATTCTCGCTCTCTCACTGTTGAGGGTCCGGGAGGGGGTAACCCCCTCCCGTAATCCATATTTTTGCCTTACTTAGGCCGCCGTCCGTCGCGCTCCCGGGGCGGCGGCATCGCCGAGTGCTCTAGTCCTGCTCGAACGCCGACAGCATCGCGTAGAGCCCTCGCGCGACCCTGCGGACGTCGACC
>CBFHCJ010000362.1:0-7068 GCA_965654005.1 uncultured Streptomyces sp.
GGTCCTCCAGCAGGGCGGCGACCTCGAAGCGGCGCGGCCACTGGCCCGCCGCCCAGGCGAGACCGGCGGCGACGCCCTCCAGGGTGGCGGCGTGCAGCACGCCGTCCGCGGTGAGGCGCCAGTCGATCTCCACGCCGTCGACGACGAGTTCCTCGTGTTCGACGTACGACGCCGGGGTGGCCGGGCCGAGCAGGACCCGTACGGACTCCGGCACGTCGTGCTCGACGCCCTCGGAGGTCACCTCGCCCGTCACCGACTCGCTCAGCCGCCGCACCTGGAACAGCTCCGCGAGGTCCGCGGCCCGGGTCGGGCGGACGGGCAGCAGCGGCACGTCCTCCGTGAAGGGCAGCAGGTCGGGCGAGTCGACGACCACCGCGTCCGCGGCCTCCACCACCGTCACCCGGCCGTCGACGACCGCGCGCAACTCGTCCGGCAGGGTCACCTGTTCCGGGTCGAGGTCGGCCAATGCGCCGTACAGCGCGTGCAGTTGGGCGGCCGTGACACGCCGCTCCGGGTCGGCGAGCCGGTCGAGGAGCTCGGCGGCGCCGCCGGGCTCGTCGAGAAGGGCGGCCACGGAGGTCCGTACGCCGAGGGCGCGCAGCACCTGCTCGTCGTCGAAGCCGGTGGCGTCCGCCTCGTCGTACAGGCCGTGCAGGAGGGGGTCGCCCCCGGCGGCGCGCAGACCGGCGGGGCGGCGGCCGTCGAGCACCGGGTGACCGCGCAGCCACCAGGCCGTGTACGGCCGTACGACCTCGTGCGTGCCGTCCGGCAGCAGAATCCGCACCGGCTGGGTGAGCGCGTCCCGCAGCGGCGGCTGCGAGAGGAGGGACAGGGCCTGCGGCCAGCGGTCGTCGTCCACCAGGTCCAGGTCCCGTACCGCGACGATCTCGGTCGCCACCGGCGGCACGGGCGTGTCGGGCAGCCGGTCGAGGACGTCCTCGCACCACACGTCGACGGCGTCGAGGAGACCGACGTCGTCGGGTTCGGCGAAGTCGGTGTCGCGGGGCTCCAGTTCGTCGGGGTCGAGGACCACGTCGGTGGCGCGGACGAGGGCGAAGTTCGCGAGCACACCGCAGGCGGCCAGCGGCTGTTCGCCCCAGCGGTCGGCCGACTCGGCGTCCACGAAGGCCAGTTCGCCCTCCCGCATGACGCTTGCGAAAGGGCTGCCGGGCAGCACGAGCTCCCCGGCGGGCGCGAGTTCGCCGTCCTCGTCGGGCAGGGCGAGGGCGCCGAGCCACGGCTCGTCACCGGGTTCGAGCCCCGCCTCGCGGACGAGGGCGAGCACGGTGTCGGCCAACTCCTCGGCGTCCAGGCCCTCCTGGTCCCAGCCGGGACCCTCGTCCTCGATGGAGGCGGCGACCGCGGCCCGCACCTGCGGGGTGGTCAGGACGGCACGCGGAGTGGCCGGCAGGGCGCCGAGCTTCTCCAGGAGGGGATGGGTGCCGTCCGGGTGGGCGACCTTCAGCCCCAGCCGGGCCAGGGTCTCCGGGGTCACCGGCGGCCCTTCGAAGGTCGGCAGCAGGACCTGCCAGGGCCCGATGGTCGTCCGCCCGTCGGCCAAGGGCACGGGCAGCCCGGACAGCCGGTCCGGGTCGACCCCGGCGAGGCTGTCGTACAGCCGCCACCACCAGCCGGGCTCCTTCTCCAGGCCCGCGAGCCGGTCGATCGCCTCGGCCAGCGGCAGCCGGGCGACGCCCAGCGTGCGCAGCTCCGCACGGCGTTCGAGCCCGGCCGGCAGCAGGCTGGGCAGCACCTCGGCGAGGACCCGCACGGTCTCGGCGCCGGCGCCCTCGACGATCTCGGCGTCCCGGGGACGCAGCGCCTCGGGAAGGCCGGCGTCGTCACCCGGTTCGCCCGCGGGCGGCAGGAAGGCGGTGCGCGGCAGCCGGTCCAGGACGGCCTGGCGCAGCGCGCCGTCCAGCTCGCCCTTGCCGAGCGGGCCCGGCACCAGGTCGATGACGCCGGGGGTCACCGGCCGCCAGGCGGCGAGGAGTTCGGCGTAGGCGTCGGCCGCGCGCTCCACCAGGAAGTCGGTGAGCGGACCGGGCGCGGCGTGCCGGCGCGTGGTGTCCAGCGGGAACGAGGCGATGAGCAGGGCGGGCACCCCGAGCGCCTCGTCGCTGGGGGTGGGGGCGTGCACGACCGGCGCGGTACGGGGCCGGGCCGGGGTGCCGTCGGCGTCGACGGGGACGGCCCAGGTGAGGGACCAGCGGGGCCTCAGCCGCTCCTCGACCGGGCGGTCGGCGAGCAGGTCCGGGGTGAGGGGGCCGTGATGGGAGACGGTACGCCAGCGGGTGGTGCCGATGAGGAGGGAGTCCTCGACGAGGGTGTCGGTGCCGTCGGCACGCCGACGCAGGGTGCGGATCTCCTGGTCGCCGATCTCTACGACGACCTCCTCGAGACCGGGCAGGGCGAGCAGCAGGGCGTCGTCGACCGCGGCCAGCAGCCGTTCGGCGAGGTCGCCGGCGGCCGCGTCGCGCAGCGGGAGGATGACGACGGTGTCGTACGGGTCAGGGGCGGTGCCCTCGGCGGCGAACGGCAGCCGCAGCAGCGGTACGTGCCCGTCGCGGCGGCGGATCTCGTCGCCGAGCCCGGGGCTGTGCCGTGCGGTCTCGGTGGCCAGTTCGCGGGCCTCGGCCAGGGACCAGCGGACGCCGCCGTGCCGGCCGACGACGGCGGGTTCGTCGGTGACGGCGAGGACGGCCGCGAAGCCGACGCCGAAGCGGCCGACGGCGTGTTCACGGTCCTCGCGCTTGGCGGAGGCCCGCAGGGTGGACAGCGACTCGACACCGGCCGCGTCGAGGGGGGCGCCGGTGTTGGCGGCGACCAGCACGCCGTCGCGGAGGGTGAGCCGGAGCCGTCCGGGGACCCCCGCGCGGGCCGCCGCGTCGGCGGCGTTCTGCGCGAGCTCGACGACCAGGCGGTCGCGGTAGCCGCCGAGGACGAGGTCCTCCTCGGCGTTGGCGTCCTCGCGGAACCGGGCGGGGCTGGTGGCCCAGGCGTCCAGCACGCCGCGCCGCAGCCGGGCGGTGCCGAAGGGGTCCGCGCCCTCGGCTGCCGGCCGCACGAATTTGCTCACGCTTCATCCTCCAGGTTCAGCTTGGCTGGATGAAGGTACCGTGCGCCGGTGTGGCCGTCCCGGGGGCTCCGCCCCCAGACCCCCGTATCGGCCTTGCCGGCCTCGTCCTCAAACGCCGGACGGGTTTTCGGTACCCCCCGGTTACGAGTGCCCGAGCTCCGCCGACGACTCGTCCGCCACCGGCGGTACCGAACCCGAGTCGGCGGACGGCCGCAGCGGGAACGGTTCCACCTTCGTCTCGTCCACCACCGGCTGGGCCGGCCGCGGGGGCTTCGGCATGACCGCCGCCTCCGAGTGGCCGCCGCAGCCGTACGACAGGGAGACCACGCGGCCGTCCGCCGGCGAGAACTCGTTGGCGCACACCCCGAAGGCCTGCCCCAGCGAGCCTGCGATCGGCATCAGGAAGCCGCAGCTGACGCAGGACGCGGGCGCCGCCTGTGCCATGGGTGTCTTGGCGCCGAACCCCTCCTCCCAGCGGTCGGCGGCGACGTGCAGCCCGTAGCGGGACAGGACCCGGGCGCGGCGCATGCCCAGTTCCTCGGCGACGGCGGCGATCGAGCCGCGCGAGGGCGCGATCGGCAGGTTCGCCGGAGCCCCGGCGGTCACCTCCGCGTCCTCCGCCTCGACCAGTTCCGCCATCTCCCCGGAGACCGCGGCGTTCGGCGCCGGCTCGTCCTCTCCCGAGAAACCGGGCTCCAGACGCAGGTCCTCGGCGTCCGTCGGCAGCAGGTCGCCGGGGCCCATGTCACCGGGGCGCAGCCGCTCGCTCCACGGCACCCACTCCGGGGCGAGCAGCGCGTCGGGGCCGGGCAGCAGCACCGTCTCGTCGAGCGTGACCACCTTCGCGCGGGAGGCCCGCGCGACCGTCACCGCCCAGCGCCAGCCGCGGTACCCGAGTTCCTTGCTCTCGAAGAAGTGCGTGACAACGCGGTCACCCTCGGACACCGTCCCGACGTGCTCGCCGACGACGCCGGGCGCGGCGGCCTCCTCGGCGGCGGTGCGGGCGAGGTCGACCGCCTCGGCACACAGGCGGTCGGGGGTGCGGCTTCGCGTTGTCGCTGCGCTCACAGGTATCGCTTCTCTCCTACGCCGTCTCACGGGTGCGCCCTTCCTCGGCTGGGGGCGCGGACGGAGCGGACCTAAGGGCCGCGTCGACGTCCGCGCCCGATCGCGCTCGGGCGCACCTACACCATCCATTCTGCGGGATGAATGAGAGGCGCGCGGCCGAGAACAATCGCCACGGCGCGCTACGCACGCTACCTTCTCCGGGGCCCGGGGCCCACACCGAGTCCATGACCTTTCCCGAAGCCCGGTCTCCGGCGCACCGGACCGGGGCGCCGCCGCGACGATTCCCGGCCTGCCCGGCGCGGTCGGCCGGTTCCCGACGCCGGGCCGCCGCGAGCCGCCGCGCGCTCTCCCCTACGACGACTTCTACGACTTCCACGACACCAGTCCATGCCGTACGCGCGGTAACGGCACCACCGCCGCCCGTCTCGGGGCACTATGACGGGGTGGCAGCCGCGAGGTCGTCCCATGGAGCCGCCGGGATCGGTGGGGTCAAGGGGAGCAGCCGGGGTGGCGGTACGGGTCGGTTCGGCGGGTCCGTCCGCGCGGTCGGCCGTGCCCTGCACTTTCCCGCGCGGGGCATCCGCAAGGTCACCCACGCACACGGCGCCGGGGAGTCCGGCCTCGGCAAACTGATCGAACTGCACGCCGTGAACGGCGCCGGCGACGTCATGATCACCGTCGCCCTCGCCTCCACCGTCTTCTTCTCGGTGCCGACCGACGAGGCCCGCGGGCGCGTCGCACTCTATCTGGCCATCACGATGGCGCCGTTCACGGTCCTCGCACCGGTGATCGGCCCGCTCCTGGACCGTCTCCCGCACGGCCGCCGGGCCGCGATGGCGGGCGCGATGCTCGCCCGCGCCCTGCTCGCGCTGATCATCTCGGGGGCGGTGGCGAGCGGCGGCCTGGAGCTGTACCCGGCCGCGCTCGGCGTCCTGGTCGCGTCCAAGGCGTACGGCGTCGTCCGCAGCGCCGTGGTGCCCCGGCTGCTGCCGCCGCGCTTCTCCCTCGTGAAGGCCAACTCCCGGGTCACCCTGGGCGGCCTGCTGGCCACCGGTGTGGCCGCCCCCGTAGGCGCCGGACTGCACGCCATCGGTCCGGGCTGGCCGCTGTACGGCGCCTTCGTCGTCTTCGTCGCGGGTACGTTCCTGTCGTTCTCGCTCCCGCCGAAGGTCGACTCCGCCAAGGGCGAGGACATCGCGCTGCTCGCCGCGGACCCCGAGCACCTGCACGGACCGCACCGCAGGACGACGCTGCGCCGCCCCGGGCTGCGCACGGTCGGCCCCGCCGTGACCCACGCGCTGGCCGTTAACGCCGCCCTGCGCTGTCTGTCCGGCTTCCTGATCTTCTTCCTCGCCTTCCTGCTGCGCGAGCATCCGCTCACCGGGGAGAGCGCGGCGGTGTCGCTGGGCATCGTGGGCGTGGCCGCGGGTGCGGGCAACGCGCTGGGCACGGCCGTCGGCGCGTGGCTGAAATCACGCGCCCCGGAAGTGATCATCGTGACGGTGGTGGCGATCGTGCTGGGCATGGCGGTCACGGCGGCGATCTTCTTCGGCGCGTTCCTGGTGGCGTGCCTGGCGGCCGTCGCCGGGTTCGCGCAGGCGCTCGCCAAGCTGTCGCTGGACGCGCTGATCCAGCGGGACGTGCCGGAGCTGGTCCGTACGTCGGCCTTCGCGCGCTCGGAGACGCTGCTGCAGGTGGCGTGGGTACTGGGCGGCGCGATCGGCATCGCACTGCCGCTCGACGGGGTGCTGGGGCTCTCGACGGGCGCCGCGATCGTCGCGACGGGCTGGCTGACGACGGTACGGGGCCTGCTGGCCTCGGCCCGACGCGGGGGCGCACCCCGGCCACGGGTGGCGTGACAGCGGAGCCGCGGGCGGTCGTGCCGCCGGGTACCTCGCAAACAGGGGGCTCTCCCAAGGCCCGCGGCACCTGATCGCACGAGTGCGCGGCACGTCGGGGACCCCACGTGGGGAGCCGACCGGACACGCCCGATAGCCTTCGGCCATGACCGCACTGCGTTCCCGACGCGCCGTAGCCGCCTTCGGCGCCGTTTCCGCCGGACTTCTCCTGTTGTCCGCCTGTGACAAGCCGACGCCGCTGGCGACCATCACGGTCGGTACGAACTCGGTGAGCTCCCAGACCGACTGCTACAACGACGGCAAGGCGGTGCCGACCGCGAAGCTGGCGAACTGCCTCAAGTCGAAGGACATCAAGTCGATCAAGGTCGACCCCGATGCGACGGTCCGCTTCGGTGTGGACCCGAGCATCGCCGACCAGGGGTGGACGATCCTGCTGAACGGTCAGCCGCTGACCGACTCCAGCAACAAGACCTACCGCACGATCCCGGGCAGCGTCTTCTTCAACTCCCAGTACGGCGCGAGCGGCAACTCCACGCTCGTCTCCGTCAAGCAGGGCGAGAACACGGTGACGGGTCTGTGGTCGTTCAAGCTCGAGAAGCAATCCTGATCGCGTCGGTACGTGTGCTGGTGGCCACCGCGGTTCCCGTGGAGCGGGACGCGGTGGCCGAGGCGTTCACGGGACCGTCCACCGGACCGTCCACCGAGGTGCCGTCGCCCGGGGCCACCCTGCACCGGATCGGCGGCCTCGACCTCGTCGCCGTCGGTGTGGGACCCGCCCTCGCCGCCGCCTCCACCGCCTCCGCGCTCACCGCAGCCGCCCTCCGCGGCACCCCCTACGATCTCGTCGTCTCCGCCGGTGTCGCGGGCGGCTTCGCGCCCGACGCGCCGGTCGGCTCGCTGGTGGTCGCCGACGACATCGTGGCCGCCGACCTCGGGGCCGAGACCCCGGACGGCTTCCTTCCCGTCACCGAACTCGGCTTCGGGACCGTCAACCACCGGCCGGCACCCTCACTCGTACGAGACCTCGCCGCCGCCACCGGTGCGGCCACCGGTGCCGTACTC
>CBFHCJ010000363.1:0-7045 GCA_965654005.1 uncultured Streptomyces sp.
ACGATCGCGCGCGACGGCAAGACCCTCAAGACGGTCCCGGTCTCGACGGGCGGCCCGGAGCACACCACCTACAACGGGCAGATGGTGATCTCCGAGAAGTTCACGCAGACGCGTATGAACAGCCAGACGGTCGGCCTGGGCGGCGAGTACGACATCCCGGACGTGCCGCACGCGATGCGGCTGACGGCCTCGGGGACGTTCATCCACGGCAACTACTGGTACCACAAGGCCAACCCGCCCTTCGGCCGTGAGGGCACCAGCCACGGCTGCGTCGGGCTCGCGGACGTGCAGGGCGCGCAGGGCGCCACGACCGCCAAGTGGTTCTACGACAACTCGCTCATCGGGGACGTGGTGATCGTCAAGAACTCCCCCGACAAGACGGTCGCGCCGGACAACGGCCTCAGTGGCTGGAACCTGTCGTGGAGCGTGTGGACTGCGGGAAGTGCCCTCTGATCAGGGTGATATGACGGTCGATCGGGCCGCGCGGGAACACACCGCTCGGCCCGCCCGTTTTCCCACCGTACGTTTTCTCGGTTCCCGGACATGATGTCCCACCGAGGGGCTACGGTATGCACCCACAAGGTGACACGCAGCAACGCCGGGAGATGCCTTGAGCGTTCCGTACGAGACCGCAGCGTACGAGCCACCCGAGTCGCCCGAGTCTCCGGACGAGCACCTCGCGCGGCTCCTGGGCCGCGCCCTGAACTCCTTCGAGCTGCCCGACGAGACGACAGGGCGGCTCGACTGCTCGCTGGCGTACGACGGTTCGCTGCACTCCGCGCACCACAGCGCGGGGCTGCACCGGGAGACGTACTGGCACACGTGGCTGCTCTCCGACGGCTCGGCGGTCACCCTGTGGGAGCTCGTGCACAACACGGGGCCCGGCGGTCACCTCGAGCACGAGGTGTACGTGGACGAGGAGGAGCTGCGCACCGCCACGGCCCGGCTTCCGCTGTCGGCGGACGCGCCCGACTTCGAACTGCCCGTGCTGGTTCAGCCGTCGCCGGTCTCCGAACCCCGCCACGCGTATGCGCCCGACGACTCGGCGGACCACGCGCGCCGGCTGCTGCGCCGGGCGGAGAACCCGGACCGGCCGGGCACGGACCTGACGGCGTTACTGCTGGGCTCGGCGTTCGCGCACGAGATCGTCCAGGCCTTCGGGCGCCCCTGCCGGGCCGGTCAAGCCGGGCTGTGCTTCTCGCTCTACGAGCACGCGTTCCTGCTGCGCGACGGCCAGGAGCTGTCCCTGTGGGAGGTCGAGCACACAGCGACGCCGGACGGTCGGCACATGTGCGAGGTGTACGCGACGGAGGAGGCGGCCCGGGATGCCATGGAGCGCCGTGCGGCGACTCTCGGCTGAGAGCCCTGTCAGGAGGAGCTGCCGTCGCCGAACCGCCGTACGAGCCGCGCGAAGGCGTCGCGTTCGTCCGGCGTGAGTTCCACGGACTCCAGCTCCGGGCCTGCCTGCGGCTGGTGAGGGAGGGCCCTGAGCAAGGGGCCGTGCCTCCGGGCCGCCTCCTGGAAGCGGCGGCGGCGCAGTACGTGGCCCACACAGACGATCCAGACGGCGGCCGCGAGGGCCAGGGCAGGCACACCCAGCAGCTGGAAGGTCGAGACGTGCGCAGGCATGACCCAAGTAGACACCACGGTCCGGGCCTTCGACCCGGACCGTGACGAATATCGCACATCATAATGAGTACCGCGAAGGGTTCAGAAGACCCGCAATGGGGCACTTCCAGTGTGGGCCGTCAGACGGCGACCGGCTGTTTGGAGTCGCTGCGGGTCGCTATGGACGCCCCGGCCTCCTTCGCGGCACCCTCGGGACTGCGCTTGCGCATGCCCTTCAGAACCACCACCAGGGCCGTGGTCACTCCCACGCCGACTACGAGGGCGATCAGGTAGAGGAACGGGTTGCCGATCAGCGGGACCACGAAGATGCCGCCGTGCGGGGCGCGCAACGTGGCACCGAAGGCCATCGACAGGGCACCGGTCACCGCGCCCCCGATCATCGACGAGGGGATCACGCGCAGCGGGTCGGCCGCCGCGAACGGGATCGCGCCCTCGGAGATGAAGGAGGCGCCGAGGACCCAGGCCGCCTTGCCGTTCTCACGCTCGGTCTGGGTGAACAGCTTGCCGCGCACGGTCGTGGCCAGCGCCATCGCCAGCGGCGGGACCATACCGGCGGCCATCACCGTGGCCATGATCTTCATCGCCGAGTCGCTCGGGTCGGAGACCGCGATACCGGCGGTGGCGAAGGTGTACGCGACCTTGTTGACCGGGCCGCCGAGGTCGAAGCACATCATCAGGCCGAGCAGCGCGCCGAGCAGGATGGCGTTGGTGCCGGAGAGGCCGTTCAGCCAGTCGGTCATGCCCTTCTGCGCGGACGCGATGGGCTTGCCGACGACCACGAACATCAGGAACCCGACCACCGCCGCGGAAATCAGCGGGATCACCACCACCGGCATGATGCCGCGCAACGGCGGCGGGATGTTCAGTTTCTGGATCGTCAGCACCACACCACCGGCGAGCAGACCGGCGACCAGACCGCCGAGGAAGCCCGCGTTGATGGTGAGGGCGATCGAGCCGCCGACGAAGCCGGGCACGAGACCGGGGCGGTCCGCCATGCCGTAGGCGATGTAACCGGCCAGGACGGGGACGAGGAAGCCGAAGGAGACGACACCGATCTGGAAGAGCAGCGCGGCCCAGCTGTCGCCCTGGGTCCACACGAAGTGGTCCATCACCGACGGCGCCTTGTTGATCTTGTAGCCGCCGATCGCGAAGCCGAGGGCGATGAGCAGACCGCCCGCGGCCACGAACGGAACCATGTAGCTCACGCCGGACATCAGCCACTTGCGCAGCTTGGTGCCGTAGCCCTCGGTCGAGTCACCGCTCCGCTCCACCGGCGTGGGCACCGAACCGGACGTCACCTCGCCGCGCGCGGCCTTGTCGCGCACCTCGGCGATCAGCTCGGCGGGGCGGTTGATGCCCGCCTTCACACCCACGTCGACGGTCGGCTTGCCCGCGAAGCGGTCCTTCTCCCGTACGGGCACGTCGTGCGCGAAGATCACGCCGTCCGCGGTCGCGATGACGACCGGGTCGAGCCGGGTGAAGCCGGACGAGCCCTGCGTCTCGACGACGACCTCGATGCCCGCCTCGCGGCCCGCGTTCTCCAGCGACTCGGCGGCCATGTAGGTGTGCGCGATGCCGGTGGGGCAGGAGGTGACGGCGATGACACGGAACGTGCGCTCGGCGGAGCCGCCGGTGGCGCCCGGCGCCGGGCCGGTCGCATCCACGGCGCGCGCGCCCGGCACCGGGGCGGCAGCGTCCTCGGTGTTCTCGGTGTTCTCGGTGTTCTCGGTGTTCTCGACACGCGCGCCCGGCACCGGGGCCGTCCCATCGGCGGTGGCGCCCAAGGGGTCCGCCTCGGACGGCGCCACCGCGGAGTCCTCGGAGCCTTCTGCCGCCGGGGCCTCGTCCCCGCGGATGAGCGCGGCCGCGGCCGCCCCGTCGTCCACGGACCGCAGTGCGGACGTGAACTCGGCGTTCATCAGCTGACGGGCGAGGGACGACAGGATCGTGAGGTGCGCGTCGTCCGCGCCCGCAGGGGCGGCGATCAGAAAGATCAGGTCGGCCGGGCCGTCCGCGGCACCGAAGTCGATGCCGGCCGCGCTGCGCCCGAAGGCGAGCGTCGGCTCGGTGACGTGCTCGCTGCGGCAGTGCGGAATGCCGATGCCGCCGTCGAGGCCCGTCGGCATCTGCGCCTCGCGTGCGGCGACGTCGGCGAGGAAGCCGTCCAGGTCGGTCACCCGGCCTTGGCCCACCATCCGCTCGGCCAGGGCACGTGCCGCCGCTTCCTTGGTGTCGGCGGACAGGTCGAGGTCGACCAGGTCCGCGGTGATCATCTCGCTCATCGCGGGCTCCTTAGCACGCGTATCGCCCTGGGGTCTTCGTGGGCGCGGGTGGGGACGGGGGTGCTGTGGCGGGAGGGAGTTGACGAGGCGAGGCCGGGGGAACCCCACCTCCGCGGGGCGGCAGGGCGGCTCAGGTTGCCCTGCCTCCCGGCTGCGGCGAGTAACGGGGAGTTTCGCCACTTCGGGGCCGGTTGCGTGGTCGTGGCCGTCAGAACGTTCATGACACCGGCTCCGTCAGGACGCGGTCCACAGGGATGTCCGACGTGACCGTCACGGCGGCGAGGTCCAGGTCGGCCGGGGTCGGCATCACGCTGCCGGGCAGCTGCACGGCGGCGGCGCCATGGGCGACGGCCGAGGCCAGGGCCTCCCGCCCGGTGCCGCCCGCGATCAGGAAACCGGCGAGGGAGGAGTCACCCGCGCCGACGTTGGAGCGTACGACATCGACGGCCGCGCTGCCGAACCACGCGCCCGCACCGTCCACCAGCAGCTGCCCGTCCGCGCCGAGGCTGGCGAGCACGGCACCCGCGCCCATCTCCCGCAGCTCCTCGGCCGCCTTCACCGCGTCGCCCACGGTGCCCAGGGGGCGTCCGAGGGCTTCCGCGAGCTCCTCGGCGTTCGGCTTCACCACGTCCGGGCGCTCGCGCAGTGCCGCCAGCAGCGCGGGCCCCGAGGTGTCGAGCGCGATCCGGGCGCCCGCGGCATGGGCGCGGGCGACCAGGTCGGCGTACCAGGACGGGGCGAGACCGCGCGGGAGACTGCCGCAGCAAGTGATCCAGGTGGTGTCGGAGGCACGGTAGTGCTGGCGCACCATCTCCAGGAGGAGTTCGGCCTCGGCGGCGGACAGCTCGGGGCCGGGCGCGTTGATCTTGGTGAGGGTGCCGTCGGGCTCGGCGACCGCGATGTTCGAGCGGGTGGCTCCGGCGATCGGAACCGGTGCGACATCGATGCCCTGGGCGTGCAGCAGGTCTGCGACGAGCGCTCCCGGCGCACCCCCCAGGGGGAGAACGGCGACCGTGCTCCGGCCGGCCGCCGCGACCGCACGCGAGACGTTCACGCCCTTGCCGCCCGGGTCCATGCGTTCGCCGGTGGCCCGGATGACCTCGCCGCGGTCGAGGGACGGGACCTCGTACGTACGGTCGAGGGAGGGGTTCGGGGTGACGGTGAGAATCATGCGCGCACTACTTCCGTACCACCGCGCTCGATCGCGGCGGCGTCCTCGGGGCTCAACCCGCTGTCGGTGATCAGCAGGTCCACAGCGCGGAGGTCACCGAAGCGGGCGAAGTGCTCCTGGCCGTGCTTGGAGGAGTCGGCGAGCAGCACCACCCGGCGCGCGGCGCTGATCGCGGTGCTCTTCACGGCGGCCTCGGCGAGATCGGGCGTGGTCAGTCCGTGCTCGGCGGAGAAGCCGTTGGCGGCGATGAACGCGACATCGGCGCGGATCTCGCCGTACGCGCGCAGCGCCCAGGCGTCCACGGCGGCGCGCGTACGGTGCCGTACGCGTCCGCCGACCAGATGGAGCTGGATGCCCGGGTGGTCCGCTAGGCGGGCCGCGGTGGGCAGGCTGTGGGTGACGACGGTGAGCATGGCGTCCAGCGGGATGGCCCCCGCGAGCCGGGCGACCGTCGAACCGGCGTCGAGGATCGCCGTGCCCCCGCTCGGCAGCTCCGCGAGAGCCGCCTTGGCGATCAGGTCCTTCTCGTCGGCCGCGGTGGACTCCCGCTCGGCGAGGTCCGGCTCGAAGTCGAGGCGTCCGACGGGTATGGCACCGCCGTGCACCCGGCGCACGAGACCGGCGCGGTCGAGGGCCTTCAGATCGCGGCGAATCGTCTCGGCAGTGACCTGGAACTCCTCTGCCAGCGACACCACGTCCACCCGTCCGCCGTCACGGGCGAGGCGGAGGATCTCCTGCTGCCGCTCCGGTGCGTAAATGTCCGATCACCTCCGACCAATGCCCGAACATATGGTTTCACTGGGAGGCTACGACCGGATGTCCGAAAAGTAAACGACTAAGGGAAGAGGAGCGGACACAAACGGGCATCGATCCATGGCCGGTGGACAACGTCACCTGGCATACCGACACGGGACGCGGCACGCGGCACGCGGCACGCGGCACGCGGCACGCGGCACGCGGACAACGGCGGCGTGGCCCGCGCACACCCTCACACCCACATGCCTTGGTCACACTCTGGTACCGGTCACGGACGGCAGGTTATGCCGCTGTGACACAATCTGCCATCCGGGCCGCCCCGGGGTTCAGGTCCGGGGCGACCCGTCAGGCTGCCCCTGCCCGGAACCGGGCACGGGCCCGTGCCGTCGGTCGCTCCGGTAAAGCAGGAGCCGGGCCCCGACGCCAGGGGGGAGTAGCGCCGAAGCCCGGCTCGGGGAGAGTCCCGGCGCCGGGGGGAGTGCGTCGGGACTCGGCTCTGGCGGACCGGACCGTGAGGCCCGGCCCATGCGGAGGAGGACCCGGAGGTCTTGTGCCCCGGACCCGGGGCGTTGAAGCGACGGAACAGCGCCAAGTCGTACGCCGTGCGTCCGTCGCGCCGCCCGTTACGCCGCCGCGTCGAACCCCGTCTGCCGCGCCAGCTTCTTCAGCTCCAGCAGCGCGTGCTTCTCGATCTGCCGGATCCGCTCGCGCGTCAGGCCGTGCTCCTTGCCGACCTCCGTCAGCGTGCGCTCCCGGCCGTCCTCGATGCCGTACCGCATCTTGATGATCGAGGCCGTGCGCTGGTCCAGTCGGCCGATGAGGTCGTCCAGCTCCTCGCTGCGCAGCAGCGTCAGCACCGACTGCTCCGGCGATACCGCCGACGTGTCCTCGAGCAGGTCGCCGAACTGCGTCTCGCCCTCGTCGTCCACCGACATGTTCAGCGAGACCGGGTCGCGCGCCCAGTCGAGCACGTCGATGATGCGCTCCGGGGACGCGCCCAGCTCGGCCGCGATCTCGGTCGGCTCGGGCTCGCGCCCGTGCTCACGGTTGAACTCGCGCTGGACGCGGCGGATCCGGCCCAGCTCCTCGACCAGGTGGACGGGCAGCCGGATGGTCCGCGACTGGTCGGCGATCGACCGGGTGATGGCCTGACGGATCCACCAGGTCGCGTACGTCGAGAACTTGAACCCCTTGCGGTAGTCGAACT
>CBFHCJ010000364.1:0-7025 GCA_965654005.1 uncultured Streptomyces sp.
CGAGGGCGCGTCGCCGGTGAAGTGGTCGCGCGGGTCGAACCGGGCGAGCACCCGCAGCGGGCGCGGCAGCCGGGGCAAGCGGTCGGGGTCGACGAGCCACAGGTAGGTGCGGTGCCGCAGCGCGTACGGGCCCTGCTCGCCCCGCCTCCCCCGCAGCGGACCCTGCCGTTCGTCGCGGGCGCCCTGCTGCTCACGGTGTGCTGCGCGAGCCTCGCCAACGCCGCGTCCGACAGCGAGAAGATGGTCAAGAGCGCACGGCGCGCGGAGTGCGCGGAACACGCCAAGGCCACGGGCACACGCCTGCCGGGCCGTCCCCGGAAGGAGCCCGGTCTCTGCTGCTTCCACCACCACGGAGAGCACGAGCGGCGTCGCGGGTAGGCCAGGGGCACGAGCGGCACGAGAAGACACGCGAGATCTACGCCCTCATCGCACGCCCTGTGCGGCAGATCGCGCACGCCGGGCCGCCTGACGCCAAGTGATCGGCGCGGGCCCGGCACCGCGGCCGAGGCGGGCAGGGCGAACAAGGCCCCCGGCCTGCCCGGCCGGGGGCGCAGCGGCCCGTCGCACGGGCTCTCCAGTACCTCTCAGTTGACGGCGGCCTGGGCCAGCCCGGTGACGGGCGCCGCCAGGTCGGTGGCCTGGTGCAACTGGTTGAGGTCGTGGACGTGGTTCAGGCCCGAGAGCTGACGGGAGAGCGGCGGGATCTCGTCCCTGTGCTCCGCCGGGAGGCCACTGTGGGCCACTGAGTCGAGCAGAGTGACCGGGTTCACCTTGCCCGCGTCCGAGGTCTCGGTGGTGGCCGCGCTCGCCAACGGCGCGGCGAGGCCCGTGACGCCGACGGCGAGACCGACGGCGGCGACGATACGTCGTGTTGAGATCATGCCTTCAGCAACGGCACCGGGCCGCGCGCGGACACGGGATCCGGGCCGCGCTCACCCGGGAGGCGCACAGGTACGACTGCGCTTGCCGAGGGTCCCGCTCCGGGGGACGCTCGAAGGAGAGGCCTTCGCGGCCCGCCGCCCGCCGGGCCGCGGCCTTCGAAGGAGGTCATCATGGGCACCGCGGCAGGCACCGCCTTCACAGAAGCCCTCCGCCAAGGCATCGAGGGAACGAACGCGGCGGCTCTGCTGTCGCTCTACAGGGACGACGCGGAGATACGTATCGTCGACCGCAACACCCAGCCCAGCCACCCGAAGATCGTGCACGGCCGGGACCAGATCAGCGAGATGCTCAACGACGTCTACAGCCGGGACATGACCCATCACCTGGACCAGTGCGTCGTCCAAGGCGACCACGTCGCCTTCACCGAGTCGTGCGAGTACCGGGACGGCGTCCGGGTGCTGGCGAACTCGATGGTGTCGTTGCGTGACGGCAAGATCGCCCAACAGACACTCATCCAGGCGTGGGACGATTGACTTGCTCTTCCCGGCGGGGGGCCGACCCGGACCACGCGGCCCGCCCCACCACCGACTCCCCCGTCGTCCTGGCAGGCACGCACGGGCTACTGTGGACGGCGGGCCGTGACTGGCGCTGAGGTGGAGCACCACCGGGGAGCGGCCTGACGACCCGTCACTGCCGCGCGCCTGGGCGCTTTCCCACGACGCTCAGGAGTGGCTCATGTCCCAGGCCCGGCTCATGGACGGCACCGGTTTGGCGCGGCGGATCGTCGAGGAGACGGCCAAGCGCGCGGCCGACGTGACACAGCGCACCGGAATCGCGCCCTGTCTGACGACCGTGCTGGTGGGCGAGGACCCCGCCTCCGTCACCTACGTCCGGATGAAGCAGAACCGCTGCCGCAAGGCCGGCATCGCGTCGCGGCACGTCGGTCTGCCCGCCACGACCACCACGGCCGAACTCGTCGGCACCCTCACCGCGTTGTCGGCGGACCCGACCGTACACGGCATCCTGCTCCAGCACCCGGTGGGTGAACACGTCGACGAGCGGGCCGCGTTCGAGGCGATCGCGCCCGAGAAGGACGTCGACGGCGTCACCCTCAGCTCGTACTCGGCGATGAGCTTCGGGGTGCCCGGCTTCGTCTCCTGCACGCCCGGCGGCATCATGCGGCTGCTCGACGAGTACGACGTCGACCCGTCCGGGAAGCGGGCGGTCGTGGTGGGCCGCAGCGCGATCCTCGGCAAGCCGGTCGGCATGCTGCTGCTCGGCCGCGACGCCACCGTCACGTACTGCCACTCCCGCACCGCCGACCTGTCGTCGGTCGTCCGGGAAGCGGACATCGTGGTGGCCGCGGTGGGGCGGCCCCGGATCATCCGCGGTGAGGACATCAAGCCGGGCGCCGTGGTCGTCGACGCCGGGTACAACCCGGGCAACGTCGGCGACGTCGACTTCGACACCGCGATCACCCGGGCCGCCCTGATCACCCCGGTGCCCGGCGGGGTCGGCCCGATGACGATCGCCACGCTGCTGGAGCAGACCGTCACCGCTGCCGAACGGCGACTCGGGCTTTGACTCGGTGGGGCGGCAGCGGGGCGCCACTGGCTGCCACGGCCGGGGCGATCCACCCGGCCGGTTCCGCACCGCGGTGAACAGGGACGCCGGGCCGACGCTCCGGTGCACCGCCGTCTTCGAGGAGCCACTGCGGGAACCGGGCCGTCGGCAGGAGCCGTACGGGATCGGCGTCGACGACACGCGGTCCATACCGTCCCGCGGAGAGGTCAGACGTCCACCGGCTTTCCGGTGGTCGGGGGCAGCCGGCGCAACTCCACCTCGGTCAGTCGGCCGTCGCTCACGGTCGCCGTCATGTACGTGCAGTGGGGCTGGCTGCGGCGGTCGGTCGGGGAGCCGGGGTTGAGCAGGCGCAGGCCGGTGTCCGTGGTGGTGTCCCAGGGGATGTGGCTGTGTCCGAAGACCAGTACGTCGAGGTCGGGGAAGCGCTCGGCGCAGCGGCGCTCCCGTCCCTGGGCGACGCCCGTCTCGTGGACCACGCCGAGGCGCAGGCCGTCGAGTTCGGCGCGGGCGACTTCGGGGAGCCTGGCGCGCAGGGCGGGGCCGTCGTTGTTGCCGTGGACGCCGATCAGCCGGACGGAGCGGCTCTCCAACAGGTCGAGCGTGGCCAGGTCCACCCAGTCACCCGCGTGGATCACGACGTCGGCACACGGGACTTCGGCCAGGAGCTGCTCGGGCAGTTCCCTGGCTCGCTTGGGGAGATGGGTGTCGGACATGAGGAGCAGGCGCACGATGTCAGGGTGTCATGGCGGCAGGGGCCGGGGTTTGTGCGGCAGGGGCCGGGGTTTGTCATGAAACCGCCGCCATCCGCCCGGAGGGCGGGACATGCGGGACATACGGCGTCAGGTGAGCGCCGCGGGCGGTGGCCGCTCCAGGAGGAGGTCCGCCCACACCTGTTTGCCGCCGCTGACCGGCAGCGTCCCCCATGTGGCCGACATGGCCTCGACGAGCAGGATGCCTCGGCCGCCCGTAGCCTCCCAGCCGATGCTCGTCGGCTTGATCGGCGTACGCGGTGAGGTGTCGGAGACCGCGATGCGCAGCCGGTGGTTGAGGAGGGTGAGGTCGAGGCGGACCTGGCCGTCGGTGTGGACGAGGGCGTTGGTGACCAGTTCGGAGACGACGAGGAGCGCGGTGTCCAGGCCCTCCGTCACGCCCCAGGTGCGCATGGTGCGCCGGGTGAAGCGGCGGGCGTGCCGCACCGCCTCAGGCACGCGCCACACCGTCCAGCCCTCGCGCAGCGGGCGCCGCTCCATGCCGTCGTAGCGCAGGAGGAGCAGGGCCACGTCGTCTCTGCGGTTGGCCCCGGCGAGGAGGGCGTCCGCGACGAGACCGAGGTGCGCGGGGTCGGAGGCGGCCAGTTCGCCGGCAAGCCGGTCGAGACCTTCCTCCAGATCGATGTCGGCGGACTCGACCAGACCGTCCGTGGTCAGGGCGACGACCGTGCCGGGCCGCAGCCGCAGCTGGGTCATCGGGAAATCCGCCTGGGTGATGACGCCGAGGGGCGGTCCGCCTTCCGACTCGGCGACCTCGGTACCGCCGTCCGGGTGACGCAGTACGGGTGGCAGGTGGCCCGCGCGGACGCACCAGGCGGTGCCCTCCTCCATGTCGACGTCGACGTAGCAGCAGGTGGCGAAGAGGTCGGACTCCATGTCGACGAGGAGCCGGTTGGCGTGCGAGACGACGACGTCCGGGGGGTGGCCCTCGGCGGCGTAAGCGCGCAGGGCCGTACGCATCTGGCCCATCAGGGTGGCGGCTCCGGCGCTGTGGCCCTGGACGTCGCCGATGACGAGGGCGGCGTGGTTGTCGGGCAGCGGGATCACGTCGTACCAGTCGCCGCCGAGCTCCAGGCCCGCTGTGGTGGGCAGATAGCGGGCCACTGCGATCCCACCGGGCAGCCGGGGCAGACGGCGCGGCAGGAGGGCGCGCTGGAGCATGCCGATCAGTTCGTGCTCGGCGTCGAAGGCGTGCGCGCGCACCAGCGCCTGTCCGGCGAGGCCCGCCACGGCGGTGAGCAGGGCTCGTTCGTCGGGGGCGAATTCGTGGGGGCTCTCCCAGCCGACCAGGCAGGCGCCGGCCATGTGTGCTCCGGCGGGCAGTGGCAGCACGGCGAGGCCGCCGGGGCCGACTTCGGCGAGCGCGGGCTCCAGATCCGTTCCGGCGGGCCAGATCTGGGCGCGGCCCTCCCGGAGCACGGCGGCCAGGGTCGGCATGGAGCGTACCGGCGCGTCGGGCCACTCCGAGCGCCACTCGGTGCGCCACAGCTCGGGCCAGGCTTCGGGTTCGGGCGGGTCCAGGACGGTGACGACGAGCCGGTCGGACTCCAGCTCGGCGAGCGCGACGCGGTCGGCCTGCAGCGGTGTGCGCAGGGCGCCGACCACGGCCTGGCCGACGTCGCGGACGGTGCCCGCGGTGGCGAGGGCCGCGGCGAGCCGCTGGATACGGGTGACGTCGCTGACGGCGCGGCGCAGCGTCGAGGCGTCGATGACCGTTCCGACGAGCCGCGCCGGGCGGCCCCCGGCGGCGGGCAGCAGGCTCCCGCGCAGCCTCAGCCACCTCGGCACGCCGGTGGGCTGGAGGATACGGAACTCCAGCTCCCGGTCGCCGATGGACATATGGTCGGCCTCGACCACGGACATCAGGGCGGGCAGGTCCTCCGGCACGGTCCGGGCGAGGAGGGTCTCCACCCTGCCGTCGAAGTCGTCCAGGTCGATGCCGAACAGCTCCAGCATCTCGTCGTCGACCTCGACCCTGCCGCTGTCCATGGCCAGGCTGAAGGAGCTGGCGGTCGGCTCGCCTGGCTCGGGCGGGGTGGGAGTGGGGGCCACGACCGCCTCGGCGAGGAGCTGGAGGCACTCGCGGGACTCGTCGTCGAAGCCCTTGGGGCCGTCGCCGACTGCGGCCAGGCACCCGCCGTCGCTCAGCGGCAGGACGGCCAGCGAGAAGTCCCGGGTCGGCAGCCGCTGCGCCACGGCGCAACGGCCCAGGTCGTCGGGGGTGAGCCACAGAGGCTGTCCGGAGCGGTACACGTCCGTCGCGGCGGCCCCGTCGGCCAACGAGTAGGTGTCGCGCAGCCCGTACAGCGTCTTCGGCACGCCGACGGACTCGGTGAGGCGCAGCTGATCGCCGTCCTCGTCCGGGGTGTAGACGGCAGCGAGCGTCGCCCCGGTGAAGACGAGCACCTGTTCGAGTACGCGACGTAGACGCTCGCGCGGGTCGAGGTCTGCGGTGAGCGTCTTGAGAGCAAGCTCGGCACGCGGCGTTCTCGTTCTGCGTCGCGCAGCGCCCTCACTGACCACGTCCGCAATTACAGCGCTTCCAGGGCTCTCGCGCAGCCCCTGGGACCGCCCGACCGGCCCGGGCCTGCGGAGAAGCGCCGTGGGAAAGCTGTCACGGGTCAACGGGCGGGGGGCGTCGAGTCACGCGATCGCCTGGGCCCCGGCCACCGGATCCATGGCGACCAGGGCGTCCGACTGCAACCGAGTGACGCCGGGGGCGAGACGAACCCGGCGGAGGCGGGGGCGGGACGAACCCGGCGGAGGCGGGGTCGTGCGCCTCGCGTGACAAGGGTCCGGATCGGCGCCACCGCCGCCTTACCCACGTCCCTCCCATTGCCGTCCCGGCGTCACAGCACACTCCGCGGCCGATCCACCCTCCGACGCACCCACGCTCGCCGTGCGCGACGGTCTGGCAAGGTGGAGCCTTGACCACGGGAACCTTTGCGTGGCCCTGCGAGGAGGTGGTCGGCGTGTCCGGCTGGCAGACGCCCTCGCGTGAGCCGGCCTTCGCAGCGGCACCGGTGGGGCGTCCGCTGCTGTCCTTGACGCTGACCGCCATGCTGGACGACGTCCACGCGCACTCGGGCGCGGTGTATCTGCTGGCTTCCGACGAGCCGGTCCTGGAGATGGCAGTCATGGCGGGACTGCCCCGCGCGTTCGCCGCCCCCTGGGAGCGGATCGGGCTGGGCGCGCCGCTGCCGGTCGCCGAGGCGCTGCGGGAGCGTCGGCTGATCTGGGTGAACGGCGAGGAACAGATGGCCAGCCGCTATCCCCGGATCGCGGTGGTGCTGCCGTACCCGTTCGCCCTGGCGGCGCTGCCCCTGGCGACAGCGGACGCGGGTTATGGCTCGATCTTCGTGACCTGGCCCGGTTCCCATCCGCCCGAGCTGTCCGCCCGTGAGCGGGACCATCTCACGGCGACCTGCGAGCGGCTCGCGGAGCGCCTGGAACGGGCCGCGGCCGAGAGCCGGCCGGTCGGCCCGGAACCCGATGTGCTCGCCACCCTGCCTGTGACGGCCACGGCGCGCACGCTCGGCTTGATGGAGGCGGCCCGGATGACGGCACGGCTGCCGTACGGGCTGTGCGCCCTCGACATGAACGGGCGGATCGGGTACGTGAACCCGGCGGCGGCCGAGATGCTCGGCGTCCCGGCGGGCACCCTGCTCGGCTCCCAACTCTGGGTCGCGGTGCCCTGGCTCAACGATCCGATGTACGAGGACCGCTACCGGGCCGCGCTGATCAGCCAGCGGGTGACGTCGTTCGTGGCGCTGCGCCCGCCCGGCGACT
>CBFHCJ010000365.1:0-7012 GCA_965654005.1 uncultured Streptomyces sp.
AGCAGCGCGGCGGCCTGCTCGGCGGCGCTGCCCTCCTCCGGCTTGAGCGCGTAGGCGCCCTTCTTGTCGAAGCCGAGCGGGTTGACGCAGTCGACGACGAGCTTGCCGGCCAGTTCCTCGCGCAGGGACTCCAGGGTCTTGCCGTGGCCCTCCCACGGCACGGCGACGATCACGACGTCGCTGCGCCGGGAGGTCTCGGCGTTGTCGGCGCCCTGGACGCCATGGCCGATCTCCTCGGCGGCGGCCTGCGCGCGCTCCGTGGCACGCGAGCCGATGATCACCTTCTGGCCGGCCCTGGCGAGCCGGTAGGCGAGGCCCTTGCCCTGCGGCCCGGTACCGCCGAGCACGCCGACGACGAGCCCGGAGACGTCGGGGAGTTCCCAGGGGTCCTTGGCAGGGGCCTTGGGTGCACTGTCGGTAGAGGTCATGGGGCGACTCTACGTGCGCGTCTCTCCGTGCGCGTCTCTACGTGCGCGTCGGCTTCGCAGCCCGGTCAGGTGAGCGCCGCCACGGGTATCCGGCGGCCGGGGCACCTCGGGCGGGGCACCTCGGGCGGGGCGACGGGACTGCGACGGGACTGCTGTGGTGCGTGACGCGGTCGGTGGACCTGTGGTTCGTCGTGTGCCCGGGTCGGGCGAATTCCCGGGGAACCGCGGGTCACGAGTGGCCGGTTGCGGCAGGATGGCTGTGCATGGACGCCGTACGGGTCGCGTTGCTGCGGGAAGTGCTCGCCGGAACAGAGTGGCTGGGGGCCACACGGCGGTTCGCGGGGGCCCTGCGAGGATCCGTGGTGTCGTACGGGGGCGGGCTGCTGCTCGTGGGCACCGAGGAGTACGAGCCCTGGCATCTGGCCGCCCACCTGGTCGACGAGGCGGCGTGGTCGGGAACCCCGGAACTGTCGCCGACGCTGGTGCGGCAGGGGGCTCGGGCTTCGGATCCGGCGCATCTGGCGGTGGGACTCGGGCGGCTGTCGGCGGCGCGGCGCGGGGAGACGCTGCTGGTGGTGTCGCCCGCCGCACCGGGGGCCGGGCTGCTGGAGAGGGTCCATGACGCACGGCGTGCCGGGGCCACGGTGCTGGCGTTGGAGGGCGGAGACCGTGACCTCACGGCCATGGCGCACGAGTCGCTGACGGTGCCTGAGGACACCGACCTCGACCTGGACACGGTGCAGCACCTGGTGAGCGCGGCGGCGGGCGAGAACGCGCTGCCGGCGCCACGGGGGAGCCGGCGCTTCCGCGACCGGTTGTCGCGACTGGCCGACCAACTGACGGCGCCGCCGCCGCCGCGGTGGTGAGCGACCGGAAAACCGCTTTCGGCGGCGGCCGGGGCTTCGGCCCCGCCGAAGACGGGCTGGTTCAGTCCTCCTCCGCGGGCGTGTCATGCCACCGGGGATCCGTCTCCCACTCCTCGTTCCGTTCGTGGGCGATCTCCATCGCGTGCTCCGCCTCCGCGCGGGACGCGTACGGGCCGAAGCGGTCCTTCGCCGGGCACTCGGGGCCCTCCTCGACCTTCCGGTGGACCAGGCAGTAGTACCACTCGCCCGGCTTCCCGACCGTCCGCTTCCGAAACAGCGCCATCGCAGGAGCTCCTTTCACCAGGGCCATCGTCCCGTACACCCGCTGGATACACTCGCTGGCATGTCTGGCCAGTCGCTGCTCGTACCAGGAGAGCTGTCTCCCACCCGTTCCGTACCCGGAAACATCCGCCGCCCCGAGTATGTCGGCAGACCCGGGCCGGCCCCGTACACCGGCCCGGAGGTGCAGACTCCCGAGACCGTCGAGGCGATGCGCGTCGCCGGGCGGATCGCGGCGCGGGCGATGGCCGAGGCCGCGAAGATCATCGCGCCCGGCGTCACCACGGACGAACTGGACCGGGTCGCGCACGAGTACATGTGCGACCACGGCGCCTATCCGTCGACGCTGGGCTACCGAGGCTTCCCCAAATCGCTGTGCACCTCGGTCAACGAGGTGATCTGCCACGGCATCCCGGACTCCACCGTGCTGCGCGACGGCGACATCATCAACCTGGACGTGACGGCGTACATCGGCGGCGTCCACGGCGACAACAACGCCACGTACCTCGTCGGCGAGGTGGACGACGAGTCGCGGCTGCTGGTCGAACGCACCCGCGAGTCCCTCGACCGTGCCATCAAGGCCGTCAAGCCCGGCCGCCAGATCAACATCATCGGGCGGGTCATCGAGTCGTACGCCAAGCGGTTCGGATACGGGGTGGTCCGGGACTTCACGGGCCACGGAATCAACAGCTCGTTCCACTCCGGGCTGATCATCCCGCACTACGACAGCCCGCACGCGACGACGGTCATGCAGCCCGGCATGACGTTCACGATCGAGCCGATGCTGACGCTCGGGACGCACGAGTACGACATGTGGGACGACGGCTGGACGGTCGTCACGAAGGACCGCAAGCGGACGGCTCAGTTCGAGCACACGCTGGTGGTGACGGAGACGGGCGCGGACATCCTGACCCTGCCATAGCCCGCGCCCTGCCGTAGCCACGCCGCGCACACCCCCGAGAGCCCGCTCTGTCCATAGAGCGGGCTTTCACGTGGGTTTGCCCGGGATCCTGGGCATGTGTTACCGACAGGATGTCGGGAAAACCTGGAGGCCTCATGAACGGCCAGACACACCGGAGCCGGCATACACGGGGGCTGAAGGTGATCAGGATGGCGTCGAAGCAGTACACCCCGTCTTCACTCCAGCACTGCCGACGCCCGGTTAACCTCCAACTCCCTTACAGGCAAAGGCTGGCGTTGGCGCGTCACCATCTGAGAGAGATGTGAATGTGATGTGAGCCACTTGCGATCATGACCTGCAGCTCAACGAACACACCTACGGCTATCGCGCTCCAGTCGAAGCGATCATGCCCACCACAAGGGCCTGACCGCAGAAGAAAATAAGAGACCATGAGCATTCGCAAGAAGGCCATCGCCCTGACCGCGGCAACGACCGTTAGAACCTAAGCTCCCGGGCGGGGGCACCCCTCTTTCCGCCCTCCCACCGAGAGCCCCATGATCCAGACCCTCCTCAACGACCACATCCTGATGGGCACCGTTCTCGGCGTATGCGTTCTCGCCGCGCTCATCGGCCTCCTCGTAGCACGGGCCACGCATCAGCCGCTCATCGCGAGCTGTCTGACCGCGACTTCGACCGCGCTGGTCCTGGGAGCAACGCTGTACCCGCTCTCCCTCAACGCCCCCGCGAACAACGTCTGCTACATCGAACGTGACCCCCTCATCGGTGCCACCACCACGCAGGGCCTCATGAACATCACACTGTTCATACCCGCTGCGGCGGCCTGGACCTGGAGCACACGACGCCCCATCTCCGTCGCACTCGCCCTCCTCGGACTGTCCGCCGGCATCGAAACCGTCCAGGCCGTCACACCGGGCATGGGCCGCGCCTGCGACAGCACCGACTGGATCACCAACAGCGCCGGCACCCTTATCGGCACCGCAGCAGCCGCACTCATCCTTTGGCACCGGCACCGAAGCACCCACCTCACCCGGCCCGGCCGACACTTCGTGCGGGCCTTCTCCGCCGCCATGATTGCCATTGCCGCGCTCTGCGCCACCATAGTGACACCCGTCATGTCCGAAGTGGCGTGGGCGCACGACGCATCCGGTCCGCAGCGTAAAGCGGCCCTGGAAGCAGCCAAGGAGTTCCTGCCGCCCACAGCGCACGTCGTGAAGGTCCAGTTCGCTGCGGGCCCCGGAGGCACAGGAACCGTGCAGCTCACCACCGACACGGGGTCCCTGATGATCGCCTGGCCTTCACGAGAAGTGCAGTCCGGCATGATCGATCCAGCCCCTGAACACGGAGCACCCGCGCAGGATCACGTATCCGACGAGGAAGCGGCCAAGGTGGCGAAGCGATTCATCGACAACCACTTCCCTTGGGCACTTCCGGCAAGGCAGTCCATCAGCCCGGTCGGACCCCACGACGAGGCACGCCTCGTGTCCTGGCGCCGCTACGAAGACGACGTGCTGATGCCGATGCGCATGGACGTAGTGATCCGGCCCGGCGGTCACGTCGCGTCATTCACCGCACGTCACGTGAAGGACCCTGCACTGCCCAAGGTCCGCATCAGCCAAGCCCAGGCTGTCAACGCCGCTTCCGTGGCGCTTGACGGTCATCCGGTGGCTTCGTCCGTGCTTCTGGCTGCACGCGATGAGCGGGGCCAGTGGCGCCCGTACTGGATGATCACTCCCAAGAATGTCGTACAGGACGGTTCTGTCCAGGACGGCGTACCCAGCAGCTCCGCAATAAATGCCACAACAGCCCTTGTTGACGCTGTGACTGGCAAGATCAACAATAGGATCAACCTGGCCACCGGTCCACGCGCCGACTAGGTTCTGTCTTCGACTCTGCTGCATCACGGCGGTGAGCCAGCAGCCGGTCGAAATCCATCCGATCCATGCAATGCTCGGCCAGCCGGGCGCGGAACCTGCTCAGCACGCCGGCGTCGAAATCCGTGTCGGTCAGCTCCGCGCCCATGGCGTACTTCCCGTCGATCGCCCGCACGGCCATTCCCGTGCCCTGTCGGCCCGTCAGTTGACGCCAAATTGCAACACCGTCAACAGCGACAGCACCCTCGTCGGCAAGCCCGCCACCCCAATCCCGAACGTGGAAGCGAACGGCTCGTCGGCGAAAACCCCGGGAACCGGTCCCGAACCCGTATCGCCAGGCTTCTCCTTCAGGGACGCCGCCCGGGCCACCGCCACCGTCAGCTCCGGGATCTTCGGCAGCTCCCCGCCACAACCTCACCCACCTGGTCCACCGGCTCCACACTCCTCTTCCTACTCAGACGCGAAGCTCAGGATTCTGCTGTTCAAGAGGGTGTCGCCACTCCCGGTGTCGGCTGGGGCCCATGGTTCTGCTGAGTGGAGATCGAGTGATCACTACCCGGCGCATCTTCCACTCTTACGGCCAGCGGCTCGGCCGCGTGCACTCGCAGCGCCGGGCCCTCGTCCAGCGTCAGCACCACGGCGGGTCCGCCCCCTGCGTACTGCTCACTCCGCACGCCGAGGACGACCCGCCATTCACCCCACACCCGCACGCGCCGCCCGGGCTGGATCATGACTGCCGCGACCTCCCTCACCGTGGGCTCGGCAACGATGTCAGGAGCCTTCAGCTCCGCGAACACCGTCTTCCCGATCCCTCCCTCGCGCTCTTCCACGCCCCAGCGGTGAGCCAACGCCTCCACGAGCAGCAGCCCGCGCCCGCCCGTCTCGTCCGCGCGGGGCTCCCGCACCTCGGGCCTGCCGCCTCCCGCGTCGCTCACTTCCAACCGCAGCATCTCCTCCGCCACCAAGCGCGTGATCCGTACGCCCACCTGCCGCCCTTTGGACACCGGCACGCGCAGCGCGTTGGTCACGAGCTCGGAGAGGATCAGTTCGGCGTTGTCTGCCACATCCTGGGCGGCGCCCCAGTCGCCGAGCACAGCAAGGAGCGCCGCTCTTGCCCTGGGCACACTGCGGCGGCTGCCGGGCAGCCGGAAGCTGACTTCGTTCGGACCAGAGTGCTCTGCCATGACGCCCCTTGAGGTGGACTGCTGTGGTCAAAGTGACCGTCATGCAGCGGACGTTGAGCCGCCGCAATCAATACCTTGTCGCATCGATGCAACGTTGCATGGTGCTACGTGCCTCGCTTCACTCTTTCGAGTAATCTCCACCCCTCGCGGTGCCGTCCCTGATAGGTGTCACGCATGGCTACTGTCAAACCGTCCACCGTCCTGGGGCGCCAACTCGGCGAGGAACTACGGCAGCTCCGCGAGGCGGCAGGCGTGTCCATGGCGCAAGCCGCGGACACGCTCGACTGCACCAAGGGCAAAATCAGCCGCATCGAGAACGGGCACGTTCCTGTCCGTGCACCCGACCTGACCGCCCTCATGCAGGCCTACGGGGTGCAGGAGCCCGAGTCGCGGGAGCGCCTTACTGCGCTCGCCCGCAGGGCCAATCGACGCCGCCGCGAGGGCTGGTGGCATCCGTACGCATCCGTACTCAGGGACACTTACCTCGATCAGATCGAGATGGAAGCCATCTGCGAAGGCATCCGGACGTACCAGGTGCAACTGATCCCAGGGCTTTTGCAGACGGAGGAGTACGGGCGCGCGGTGACGGTTGCCTCACGCGCTTGGCAGACGCCCGAGGAGATCGACCGCTTCGTCCAGGTGCGTATCGCCAGGCAGAAACGGCTCACCGGCGAATCCCCGATCGAGTACTGGGCAGTGCTCGCAGAGGGGGTGCTTCACCAACAAGTCGGCGGGGCAGAGGTGATGGGTGCACAACTGGAGCATCTTGTGACGATGGCACGGCGGCCCAACATCACCATCCAAGTGCTCCCGTTCACACGTGGCGCGTACTCGGGCATGTTCGGCCCGTACCTGCTGCTGAGCTTTCCGCAGATGGCCTCGCTGGACCTCGTACTCACCGAGACTCCGACCGGGAATATCTGGATGGAGAGCGAGACCGAAGTGGCCTGCTACCGAACCCTCTTCGACGACGCACGGATGGCAGCATTGCCACCGACGGAATCACTCGCGCTGATCCAGCGCGTCGCCAAGGAGTACAAGTCATGAGCAACGACGCCCCCAGCCCGGTCGGCATCGACGCAGCCATATGGCGTAAGAGCAGCTACAGCGGCGGGCAGGGCGACTGCCTCGAAATCGCCACCGGCATCCGCGCCCTCGCCCCCGTCCGCGACAGCAAGAACCCCACCGGCCCGGTGATCCCCTTCAGCCGCCACGCCTGGCGTGCCTTCGTCGCACACCTGGGCTGAGGCCGGTCCGCACGCGGCCTCCCCCGGGGCACATCTCAGCGCTCCAGGAACACCCGTCCCCCGACCTCGACCCACCCGTGCGGCTGCGGCGCCGTGAGGATCTGCGACCCCGCGCCCTGGACGATGTTCAGCGCACGGCCCAGCCGCGCCGTGAGCAGCAGTGCCGCCGCGCCCGTCGCCTCGTCCTCCTCCCTGCCGTCGTCCCGGCCGGGGAA
>CBFHCJ010000366.1:0-7011 GCA_965654005.1 uncultured Streptomyces sp.
AGGCCGGCGCCCGCCAGGTGCACATCATCGAGGAGCCCATGGCCGCGGCCATCGGCTCCGGCCTGCCGGTCCACGAGGCCACGGGCAACATGGTGGTGGACATCGGCGGCGGCACCACGGAGGTCGCGGTCATCTCGCTCGGCGGCATCGTCACCGCCCAGTCCATCCGCGTCGCGGGTGACGAGCTGGACAACGCCATCATCCAGTACGTCAAGAAGGAGTACTCCCTCCTCCTGGGTGAGCGGACGGCCGAGCAGATCAAGATCACGATCGGTTCGGCGTACGACCTCGACTCCGACGAGCACACCGAAATCCGCGGCCGGGACCTGGTCTCCGGACTGCCCAAGACCGTCGTCATCTCGGCGGCGGAGGTCCGCAAGGCCATCGAGGAGCCGGTCAACGCGATCGTGGACGCGGTCAAGACGACCCTCGACAAATGCCCGCCGGAGCTGTCCGGCGACGTCATGGACCGCGGGATCGTCCTCACCGGCGGCGGCGCCCTGCTGCGCGGCCTCGACGAGCGGCTGCGCCGGGAGACCGGCATGCCGATCCACATCGCCGAGGATCCGCTGGACAGCGTGGCGCTCGGATCCGGCAAGTGCGTCGAGGAGTTCGAGGCGCTCCAGCAGGTGCTGGACGCCCAGCCCCGCAGATGACGCGACGCGTCGATTCCGCCGTACGAGACGATCTCCTCTCGTGCGGCGGATCGTTGATATAGAGGCATAAGCCCCCATAAACACTCAAAACCCCCATAACACCCCCGGGTTTCGCCCGCCGGGTTGTGCCTGCCAGGTATCGCTCGTCGGGTTCGTGCCCACCGGGCACCGCGCACCCCCGGGACGCCCGCCCTACACATTCCGACGAGGAAGGCACGGCCGCCGCACGTGAGGGACACACGAGAGAGCCGGCTGCTTCTGGTGCTGCTGATCGCCATCGCGTTCGCTCTGATCACGGTGGACATCCGCGGCGGCCAGGACTCACCGGTCGAAGGTGCCCGCCAGGCCGCTGCCACGGTCTTCGGTCCGATCGAGAACGGGGTGTCGTCCGTCGTCGACCCCGTGGGCAACGCGATCGCGGCCGTACGCGACTCCGGCAGCCGGCATGACCGTATCGCCCAACTTGAGCACGACAATGCCGCATTGAAAGCCAAGCTGGGCAGCGACGACCGCAACCGCAGCCGCCTGAGGCAACTCGACAGGATGATCCGGGTGGCGGGCGAGGGCCAGTACGGGATCAAGGGCGCCGAGGTCATCGGGATAGGAGCCGCCCAGGGCTTCTCCTGGACCGTCACCATCGACGTGGGCGCCAACGACGGCATCAAGCGCGACATGACCGTCCTCAACGGCGACGGACTCGTCGGCCGCGTCACCACCGTCGGCCCCGACACCTCGACCGTGCTGCTGGCCAACGACCCGGACTTCACGGTCGGCACCCGCATGGAGAACAGCGACGAACTCGGCTTCGCCACCGGGCAGGGCGACCGCCCGCTGCGCGTCCAACTCCTCAACGGCAAGGCCGATGTGAAGAAGGGCGACCGCCTGGTCACCTTCGGCTCGCAGGCCGACCGGCCCTTCGTGCCCGGCGTCCCGGTCGGCGTCGTGTCCCGTGTCGACCCGTCCGGCGGAGACCTGACCCGCACGATCTATGTGAAGCCGTTCGTGTCCTTCACCAAGCTCGACGTCGTCGGTGTCGTCGTCGAGGCGCCGAAGAAGGACCCACGCGACACCGTGCTGCCCCCGAAGCCCAAGCCGACGCCCACGCCGACCGTGACGGTCACCGTCACGCCCTCGGCGTCCGCCGACAGCCGGCAGCAGACGCCCTAGGAGCTGACCCACATGCGCCTCAACCGGATGCTGCTCTCCGCCACCCTGGTGATCGTCGCCCTGGTGATCCAGGTGAGCATCCTCGCCCGCCTCCATCTGCCGGGCGCCGTCCCCGATCTGGTGCTGCTCACCGTCGTCAGCCTCGCCCTGGTCTACGGCCACGTCGGCGGCTGCCTCATCGGCTTCGGCGCGGGCCTGCTCTCCGACCTCGCCCCGCCCGCCGACCACGCCGCCGGCCGCTACGCCCTGGTGCTCTGCGTCATCGGCTACCTCGCCGGACTCGCCCGGCCCGAGAACGGCCGGCTGAAGTCCGCGACCGGCACGATGGCCGTGGTGGTCGCCGCCGCGATCGGCTCGACCCTGCTGTACGCGAGCGTGGGCGCCCTCGTCGGCGACACCGCCGCCCGCCATGTGGGCCTGACCGGCCTGCTGATCTCGGCCGCCCTGTACGACCTGCTGCTCGCGCCGTTCGTGGTTCCCGGAGTCATGGCCCTGGCCCGCCGCGCCGAGAACGACCCGCTCGCCGAGACCAACTCCGCCAGGGCGGCCGACGTCTCCTCCGGCTGGCTCTCCTCCGGCACCGGACTGCGCATCGGCAGCCAGCGCAGCGGACTGCGCGTCAGGGCGGCCAAGGCCCGGGTGGCCCGAGCCGGACGCATCAAGGGGGTCAAGCGACTGTGACCACCCGGGAGTTGGCCGCCTGCTCACACAGGTTGGCCGTGTACTTGTATGACCCGTACGTGCACTGAGAGGGGGCGGCAGCAGCAGTGACCAATATCCCCGAGACCGGTCGGACCCCACGGGTCCAGATCCGGCTCGTCATCCTCCAGATCCTCGTCCTGTCCCTCCTCGGCACCCTCGGCGGCCGTCTCTGGTTCCTCCAGATCCGCGACGGCGCGGAGTACCAGAAGGAGGCCTCCGGCAACCACGTCCAGCAGGTCGTCCAGCCCGCCGTGCGCGGCGAGATCCTGGACGCGCGCGGCGTACCGCTCGCCGACAACGAGAGCCGGCTCGTGGTCTCCGCCTCCCGCACCGACCTGCTGAAGATGAAGGACGACGGCAAGGCGGTCCTCACCAAACTGGCCGGCGTCCTCGGCATGAAGCCCGACGACGTCATGGACAAGGTCCGCCTCTGCGACGCCAAGACGCCGCAGCCCTGCTGGAACGGCTCCCCCTACCAGCCGATCCCCATCACCGACGACGCCAACGCCAGGCAGGCCCTGCAGATCCGCGAGCGCTCCGAGGACTTCCCCGGCATCACCGCCGAACCCGAGGCCCTGCGCCGCTACCCGAGCCCCGGCGAGGCCAACACCGCCCAGGTCCTCGGCTACCTCTCGCCCGTCACCGACGACGAGATCCAGCAGGCCAAGAACAGCACCTCGCCCTATCTGCGCTCCGACCAGGTCGGCCGCTCCGGCCTTGAGCGCGAGTACGACAAGGTGCTGCGCGGCAAGGCCGGCGTCACCCGCTACGAGGTCGACAACCTCGGCCGTGTCATCGGCAAGGCCAAGTCCGACGCCGCCGAGCCCGGCTCCAACCTGGTCACCAGCATCGACGCACGCGTCCAGCGGGTCGCCGAGTACGAGCTGGACGCGGCGATGAAGGCAGCCCGCACCCAGTTCGACAGCAACACCGGCGAGAACTACAAGGCGGACTCCGGCGCGGTCGTGGTGATGGAGGCCAAGACCGGCCGTATCGTCGCCATGGCGTCCGCCCCGACATACGACCCGAACGTCTGGGTGGGCGGCATCTCCGCCAAGGACTACAAGAAGCTCACCGGCAAGGACTCCGACTACCCGCTGCTCAACCGTGCCATCCAGGGGCAGTCGGCACCCGGCTCCACCTTCAAGGTGGTCTCCACGGCCGCCGCCATCGAGGCCGGCTACCCCTTCGACGGCAACTACCCGTGCACCGCCTCGTACTCGGTCGGCGGCCAGGTCTTCAAGAACTTCGAGGGGGAGAACTTCGGCCCGATCTCGCTCGGCCGCGCTCTGGAGGTCTCCTGCGACACCGTTTTCTACGGCCTCGCGGACAACGAGTGGAAGAAGGACGGCGGTATCAACCCGAAGAAGAAGCCGAAGGACTACTTCTTCAAGGCCGCCCACCAGTTCGGCCTCGGCAAGCCCACCGGCATCGACCTGCCGGGCGAGGTCTCCGGCCGCGTCCCCGACCGCGAGTGGAAGCAGAAGTACTGGGAGGCCAACAAGGACGCCTGGTGCAAGACCGGCAAGAAGGACGGAAGTTACGTCGAGAAGATCGCGTACGAGAACTGCCTCGAGGGCAACAAGATGCGCGAGGGTGACGAGATCAACTACTCCATCGGCCAGGGCGACACCCTCCTGACCCCGATCCAGGAGGCCACCATCTACTCGGCGATCTCCAACGGCGGCACCCTGTGGGACCCGACCATCGGCAAGGCGATCGTCAGCCCCGACGGCAAGCAGATCACCGAGATCAAGCCGAAGTCGCACGGCAGGCTGCCGATCAGCCAGAAGACGCGGGACGTCATGGACGAGGCCCTCGCGGGCGTGATCACCCGGGGTACCGCCGCCTGGAAGTTCGGCGGCTGGCCGCAGGACAAGATCCCGCTGCACGCGAAGACCGGTACCGCCGAGGTCTACGGCAAGCAGACCACCTCGTGGCTCGCCACCTACAGCAAGGACTACTCGGTCGTCATGACGATCTCGCAGGCCGGTACGGGCTCCGGCGCCTCGGGTGAGGCCGTGCGCAACATCTACAGCGCCCTGTACGGCGTCCAGTCCGACGGCTCGATCGACGACAAGAAGGCCCTGCTGCCCACGCCGCAGAAGGGCCTGCCCAAGATCCAGTCCGACGGCTCGATCGTGGCCCCGAAGATCGAGAAGTTCGACCCGAACGCGGCCCAGGCCACCGAGCAGCCCCAGCAGGGGACGTCCACCGAGAGCCCGGCGGCCACCGTGCCCTCGCCGACCGCGAGCAACCGCACCACCCGAAGGCGCACGGACCGCCCGAAGAAGAGGCGGAGGATCCTGACATGACCGGAGTGAACAACTTCTCCGTCTCCGGATACGGCCCCGCGCGGGCCGGCTGGACGAGGCTCTTCGCCCGCGACAGCCTGGCCCGCCGCCTCGACTGGCCGATACTGCTGTCGGCCACGGCCCTGTCCCTGATCGGCGCGGCCCTCGTCTACTCGGCGACCCGGAACCGTACCGAGATCAACCAGGGCGACCCCTACTACTTCCTGATCCGGCATCTGATGAACACCGGCATCGGGTTCGCCCTGATGATCGGCACGATCTGGCTCGGCCACCGCACCCTGCGCACCGCCGTGCCGATCCTCTACGGCCTCTCGCTCCTGCTGATCCTGTTGGTACTCACCCCGCTCGGCGCCACCATCAACGGCAACCGCAACTGGATCGTCTTCGGCGGCGGCTTCTCCCTCCAGCCCTCCGAGTTCGTGAAGATCACGATCATCCTGGGCATGGCGATGCTGCTCGCGGCCCGGGTCGACGCGGGCGACAAACAGCACCCCGACCACCGGACCGTGGCGCAGGCCCTGGGCCTGGCCGCCGTACCGATGATGATCGTCATGCTGATGCCCGACCTCGGCTCGACGATGGTCATGGCGGTCACCGTGCTGGGCGTGCTGCTGGCCTCCGGTGCCTCCAACCGCTGGATCTTCGGCCTGCTCACCACGGGTGCCCTGGGCGCGGTCGCCATATGGCAACTGCACATCCTGGACCAGTACCAGATCAACCGCTTCGCCGCCTTCGCCAACCCCGATCTGGACCCCGCGGGCGTCGGCTACAACACCAACCAGGCACGTATCGCGATCGGCTCCGGCGGACTGACGGGCGCCGGCCTCTTCCACGGCTCCCAGACCACAGGCCAGTTCGTGCCGGAACAGCAGACGGACTTCGTCTTCACGGTCGCGGGCGAGGAACTGGGCTTCGTCGGCGCCGGGCTGATCATCGTGCTGCTCGGCGTCGTCCTCTGGCGCGCCTGCCGGATCGCCCGCGAGACCACCGAGCTGTACGGCACGATCGTCGCCGCCGGGATCATCGCCTGGTTCGCCTTCCAGGCCTTCGAGAACATCGGCATGACCCTCGGCATCATGCCGGTCGCGGGCCTGCCGCTGCCGTTCGTGTCGTACGGCGGCTCGTCGATGTTCGCCGTCTGGATAGCGGTGGGACTGCTGCAGTCGATCCGCGTGCAGCGGCCGATGTCGGCCTGACTCCGGCGTGACCCAGGGGAGGAAACGCATGTCCGACGAATACGTGGCGCTCTGCCCGGTGACACCGGAACTGACCGACCGGCTCATCGGCCTGGTGGCGCTGGACCTGACCGATGACGGCGCGGTCGAGGCGTATCTGAGCGCACACGGCTGGCGGGACTTCGCGGAGGCGGTCACAAGCCCGGAGTACGAGCAGGCGTACGCCCCGCCCGAATCCAACTTCATGTCGCCTCTGGGGCACTTCGCCTACTGCGACGGCGACGGCTCGTTCCTGATGCCGTTCTCCCAGCTGTACTGGATCAACAACGAGCTGTTCGAGGACGACTACTGGGCCCAGGTGCCCGGCTGGAACAGCCAGGAAGGCGCCTGGCGGGACGAGTTCGACGCCCAGGCGGAAGCGGTGGTGCAGCTGTTCACCGAGCGCCTGGGCCCGCCGAACTACGACATACGCCAGCCCAAATTCCACGGACGGGACGTCTCCTGGCGCATGGGCACCAACGTGCTGATGGTCACCCAGACCACGGAGCCCGTCTCGTACCACCAGTTCGAGCACGCGGCGGTCTACATCGGCTCCCGCACGGCCGAGCACGCCTACTTCCCCGACGGTCCCGCGATGCGGGCCCTGGTCACCTCCTGACCCGCCACGGTTTGCTCCCGATCCACCTTCGGCGGCCGCTGTTCACCCATCGGCGGCCTCTGCCATCCCGACCCGATTCCCACTAGATTCGGGTCATGGCGGACACGAAACGCGAAATCGAGCGAAAGTATGAGGCCGCGGCCGGGGACGCACTGCCCGACCTGACCGGCGTCGGCGGGGTCTCGGCCGTCATCGACAGGGGCGTCGCGGACCTGGACGCCACCTACTACGACACCCCCGACGAACGCCTCGCCGCCTCCTCGATCACCCTGCGCCGCCGCACCGGCGGAGAAGACGCCGGCTGGCACCTCAAACTGCCGGTCGCCGACGGCGTCCGC
>CBFHCJ010000367.1:0-7002 GCA_965654005.1 uncultured Streptomyces sp.
GGGGGTGGCCGGCGGGGCGGGGTCGGCACCCGGATCGCCCCCGCCGGGCCCGGCCACCGCCTCCTCCGCGGCCGACCCCGCCGGGGGGGGGGCCGCGACCGCCGAGGCGTCGTCCTCCGGATGCGGACGGGCCTGCTCGGGAATGCCGTCCACGCCGTCCGCCATGCGCTGCGACCCGCTCGGGCCGCCGGCGTTCCCGGCGGAGAGTTCCCGTGTGCCGCGCTCTTCGTCCCGCACCGGCCCGTCCCCGTTCGTCACGCCGGCCCGGGTCCCGCGCCGCGCTGTTTGTAGAGGCTGATGGACACGGTCTTGTCGTCGGCGACCGCGGAGGAGACCTTGCCGGCCAGGGCCGACAGCACGGTCCAGGCGAAGGTGTCCCGCGAGGGGGCGTGGCCGTCCGTGGTCGGGGCCGAGACCGTGACCTCCAGCGAGTCGTCGATGAGCCGGAAGACACAGCTGAGCACCGAGCCGGGCACGGCCTGTTGCAGCAGGATCGCGCAGGCCTCGTCGACCGCGATACGCAGGTCCTCGATCTCGTCGAGGGTGAAGTCCAAACGAGCCGCGAGACCGGCCGTGGCCGTGCGCAGCACCGACAGGTAGGCACCCGCTGCCGGCAGCCGGACTTCTACGAAGTCCTGGGTCGCGGGCTCGCCTGCGATCTGGGACACCCTCACCTCCAAGGTGGTACAAGCTGTTCGGGGCCGAGGGTCGCCCCCCGGGGTAACGCCCTACGTGGTTCAGCGGTGACGCTATCGCGCTTCCCGACTTTTCTGTCCCCGGGGACCCCAACCCCTTGCTGTCACTCATAGTAAACCTATGAACACGCACAGTGGCTAGGGGTGCGGGTCGACAATCGGGAAGAGCGCGCGCCGGTTTGACGTACCCCGGTGTCAGACCGCCGAACCGTCCGGATCCAGAGTCACATAAGCACGGATCCAGAGTCACACGAGTACATGGTCGACGAAGCACCAGCGCCAGTTCTCACCTGGCTCGAAGGTGCGCATCACGGGGTGACCGCTGTCGTTGTGGTGCGCCGTCGCGTGTCGCAGGGGCGAGGAGTCGCAGCAGCCCACGTGTCCGCACTCCAGGCACAGCCGCAGTTGCACCGGGTGCGTACCGGCTGCGAGGCACTCCAGGCACGTCTCGCTCCGGGGCTCGGGTTCGGGATGCGGCAGCGCGCCGGTGTGCGTGCACTGTTTCATGATTGCCAGGTTACGACGCGTCCGCGGGAAGCCGCGTGGAATTCGAGGGTGGGCGGAAGACGATGAACGTGTTGCCGCTGCTTCTGCTCGTCGCCGGCAGCGCAGCCGTCTCCGGTGCGGCGCGCCGCATCCCGGTGCCGGCGCCGTTGCTGCTGGTCGCGGCGGGCCTCGCGGTCTCGTACGTGCCCGGCGTGCCGGACTACACCCTCGCCCCCGACGTCTTCCTGCCGCTGGTGCTGCCGCCGCTGCTGTACACGGCGGCCACCGACAGCTCGTATCTCGACCTGCGGGCACAGCTGCGGCCGGTGGCGCTGCTGTCCGTCGGGTATGTGCTCTTCGCGACGCTGGTCGTGGGTTGGGCGGCGTATCTGCTCGTGCCGGGCCTCCCGCTGCCCGCGGCGCTGGCGCTGGGCGCGGTGGTCGCGCCGCCGGACGCGGTCGCGGCGACGGCGGTCGCCCGGCGGGTGGGGCTGCCGTCCCGGATCACCACGATCCTGCAGGGGGAGTCCCTGGTGAACGACGCGACCGCGATCACCGCGTACAGGGTGGCGCTCGCGGCGGCGGTCGGCGAGGGTGCGAGTTGGGCGGACGGGGTGAGGGAGTTCCTGCTCGCGTCGGTCGGCGGTGTCGTGGTCGGTCTGCTGCTGATGATCCCGATCCACTGGCTGCGCACCCATCTGAAGGAGGCGCTGCTGAAGAACACGCTCTCCTTGCTGATCCCGTTCGTCGCGTACGGGGCCGCGGAGTGGGTGCACGCGTCCGGGGTGCTCGCCGTGGTCGTCGTCGCCCTCTACCTCGGGCACCGCAACTGGCAGGTCGACTTCGCCACCCGGCTCCAGGAGGAGGCGGTGTGGAAGATGGTCGCGTTCGTCCTGGAGTCGGCGGTGTTCGCGCTCATCGGACTGCAACTGCCGGTCGTCCTGAAGGGGCTCGGTCAGTACGAGGGGGCGCGCGCGGCCTGGTACGCGGTGGCCGTGTTCGTCGTGGTCGTCGTGGCGCGGTTCGTGTGGGTGTATCCGGCGACCTTCCTGCCGCGCGCGCTGTCCACCCGCATCCGGGAGCGCGAGGCGAACCCCACGTGGAAGGGGCCGTTCATCGTCAGCTGGGCGGGCATGCGGGGCGTGGTCTCGCTCGCGATCGCCTTCTCGATCCCGCTGACGGTGCAGGGCGGCGGCGCGTTCCCCGGCCGCAATCTGATCCTTTTCCTGACCTTCACGACGGTGATCGGCACGCTGGTGGTGCAGGGCCTGAGTCTGCCCCCGCTGATCCGGCTGCTTCGCCTGCCGGGACGCGACACGCAGGCCGAGACCCTCGCGGAGGCGAACGCCCAGGCGCAGGCGTCCAGAGCCGCCGAGCAGCGCCTCGACGACCTCCTCGGCGACGACCGCAACGCCCTGCCGCCCCCGCTGGCCGACCGCCTCCGCACAGTCCTGGAACGCCGCCGCAACGCGGTCTGGGAGCGACTCGGCTCGGTGAACCCGGTGACCGGTGAAACGGTCGACGACACCTACCGTCGGCTGTCCCGCGAGATGATCGGCGCGGAACGCGAGGTCTTCGTCAAGCTCCGCGACCACCGCTACATCGACGACGAGATGCTCCGCACCCTGCTGAGACGACTGGACCTGGAGGAGGCGGCGGCCTACCGGGAGACGACGTGAGCCGTCCCCGGCCGTCCCTCGGATTGCGCTGGTGGTGCCCCAGGAGCGGACGGTGCCGTCCGGGACGCGGGAGCCGGATCCGTACGCGGCGGCGTACCGGTCGGCTGCGCCGCCGACCGGTCAGCCATCCGGGCAGCCGGCCGTGCAGGGCGTGAGTCCGTGGGGGCGCCGCGACGGTTTTTCGGCCCGTGGATTTCGCCCCGCCGCCCCTGCCCTTCCCGCCCCTGGGCGTTGCCGCCCCCAGGCCCTCGCCTCGGCCTTGACGGCCTTTCCTCAACCTCCCCCAAGCTCTTCGAGCAGGGGGGACCCCTGAGGCCCCCCGGACGGGCTGGAAGAGAAGGGCCGTCCGGTGATCACGGCGGCCAGCCTTGTCCCCGGCGGGAACGCGCCCTCCTCGGTCAGGGTGACAAGTCCGTACAGCAGCTTGGCGACATAGAGACGTTCCACCGGGAGGGCGTGGCGAGACTCGAAGTCCTCCGCGAAGGCATCGAGTTCCGTGGTCGTGCGGGCGTATCCGCCGAAGTGGAAGCGGGTGTCCAGGTTCCAGGTCCCGCGGCGGTCGCCGAAGGCCTCGCTCTGCAGGGCGGCTATGTCCTCGCTCAGGAAGTCGCCTTTGAGGACCGGGATCCCCAGAACCCGCTGCTCCGGGGCCAGGCCCGCGGCAAGGCCCGCCAACGTGCCACCGGTCCCGCAGGCCACGGCGACCACGTCCGCCCGGCCGCGCAACTCCTCACCGAGTGCCCGGCAGCCGCGTACGGCGAGGGAGTTGCTGCCGCCCTCCGGCACGACGTACGCCTCCGTGGCGTCCGCGGTGCGCAGGACGCCGGCCAGTGTCTCGGGCTCCGTCTTGCGGCGGTACGTCGACCTGTCGACGAAGTGCAGCCGCATGCCGTCGGCCGCGCAGCGGGCCAGGGAGGGATTGAGCGGGCGGTCGGCCAGCTCCTGGCCGCGGACCACGCCGATCGTGTCCAGACCCAGCAGCCGGCCCGCCGCGGCCGTGGCCCGCAGATGGTTGGAGTACGCGCCACCGAAGGTGAGCAGGGGGCGGCCGGCCGCGGCCCGCAGATTCGGGGTGAGCTTGCGCCATTTGTTGCCGACCAGGTCCGGGTGGATCAGATCGTCCCGTTTGAGCAGCAGCCGGACGCCGTGCCGCGCGAAGCGCTCGTCCACGACCTCCCGCAACGGCGAGGGCAGACACGGGTGCAGCACGTCGGGACTGGTCACCTCGACATTGTCGGGCACCTCGATCGACCCCGTCATCGTCGGGCATCTCGGCCGGACGGACGCCCGGCAAAGCACCCCAGTGTGCCCAAACCGCCAGTGATCCATTCCCGCTCTTTCGTGTAATAGCATCGACACGCACCGTGATGGAAAGCTGTCCTCGCAGATCAACGGCCGTCATGCAGGACCGGGAGGGCAATTTCAATGTCGGTAGGCGAAGAGGTCCGTGCGGGCGAGGGCGGGCCGCAGCAGAGTCTCGGCATCGCGGCCGCACGGAACCTGGCCACCACCACCAAGTCCGCGCCCCAAATGCAGGAGATCAGCTCACGATGGCTGCTGCGCACGCTGCCGTGGGTGAACGTACAGGGCGGTACATACCGGGTGAACCGCCGCCTCACCTACTCGGTGGGCGACGGCCGCGTGACATTCGTGAAAACCGGCGACCAGGTCACCGTCATCCCGGCGGAGCTGTGCGAGCTGCCCGCCCTGCGCGCGTACGACGACCTGGACGTGCTCGGCGAACTCGCCCAGCGCTGCCAGCAGCGGCGCTTCGCGCCCGGGGACGTGCTCGCCGAGTTCGGCAGCCAGGCCGACGAGGTGTTCCTGCTCGCGCACGGCAGGGTGGAGAAAATCGGCACAGGTCCCTACGGGGACGACGCGGTGCTCGGTGTCCTCGCCGACGGCGCCTACTTCGGCGACCAGTCGCTGCTCGACCCGGACGCCATCTGGGAGTACACGGCCCGCGCGGTCACCGCCTGCACCGTGCTCGCCCTGCCCCGCCAGCACGTCGAACAGGTCGCGGAGCGGGCCGGGTCCCTGCGAGACCACCTCCAGCAGCAGCGCTCGATCCCCGCCCAGCGCACCAACAAGTACGGCGAGAAAGCGATCGACCTCGCCGCGGGCCACAGCGGCGAACCGGACATCCCGCACACCTTCGTGGACTACGAGGCCGCGCCGCGCGAATACGAACTGAGCATCGCCCAGACCGTCCTGCGCATCCACACCCGCGTGGCCGACCTCTACAACCAGCCGATGAACCAGACCGAGCACCAGCTGCGGCTCACGGTCGAGGCATTGAAGGAGCGCCAGGAGCACGAGCTCATCAACAACCCGGACTTCGGGCTGCTCAGCAACTGCGAGTACGACCAGCGGCTGCAGCCGCACGACGGGGTGCCGAGCCCCGACGACATCGACGAGCTGCTCAGCAGGCGGCGTGGCACCCGGCTCTTCCTCGCGCACCCGCGCGCGATTGCCGCGTTCGGCCGGGAACTGAACAAGCGCGGACTCGTCCCGGAGACCGTCGACATCGGCGGCAACCGCATCCCCACCTGGCGCGGAGTGCCGATCTACCCGTGCAACAAGATCCCGGTGACCGAGGCCCGTACGACCTCGATCATCGCCATGCGTACCGGCGAGGAGGACCAGGGCGTCATCGGCCTGAGGCAGTCCGGCATCCCCGACGAGATCGAGCCGAGCCTGTCGGTGCGCTTCATGGGTATCAACGAACAGGCGATCATCAGCTACCTGGTGACGGCCTACTACTCGGCCGCCGTCCTGGTGCCCGATGCGCTCGGGGTGCTGGAGAACGTCGAGATCGGCCGCTGGAGGTGACCCTGCGCACGAGCGGCACGCCGTGTTCCCGCCCGTCAGGGCGGGTACACCCTCGAAGTATGCGCACAGCGGCAGCGGAAGCGTCACCGTCAGCAGACTCTTCGAGGCGGTCCCATGGGTGAGTTCATGACGGAACCGAAGCAGAGCCCGATCCTCCAGAGGCGCAGCCCCATCAGCCCCGGAGGACGGCACGACCCGCCGCCGGGCCCGGTGGAACCGTTCGACGGGCGCGAGGCCGCGGCTATCCTCGAGAGCGCCCGGGCCTCGGTCGACCCGGCGCTGCGCCGGGCCATCGACTCGCTGCCCCGCTCGATGCGCCGGATCGCGCTCTACCACTTCGGCTGGGAGCACGCGGACGGCACCCCGGCGGCCGGCAATGCGGGCAAGGCGATACGCCCCGCGCTTGTCCTGACCGCGGCACGGGCCCTCGGCGGAGGGCCCTCGGCCGCCGTACGGGCCGCCGCGGCCGTCGAACTCGTCCACAACTTCACGCTGCTGCACGACGACGTGTTGGACCGGGACACCACGCGCAGACACCGCCCCACCGCCTGGACTGTCTTCGGCGACGCCGACGCGATCCTCGCCGGGGACGCCCTGCAGGCGCTGGCCCTGCGGCTGCTCGCCGAGGACCCGCACCCCGCGTCGGGGGCGGCAGCCGCCCGGCTCGCGGCCTGCGTCGTCGAACTGTGCGCGGGGCAGCACGCGGACACGGCCATGGAGCGGCGCGGCCCCCACGAGGTCACCCTCGGCGAGGTGCTCGCCATGGCGGAGGCGAAGACAGGTGCCCTGCTCGGCTGCGCCTGCGCGCTCGGCGCGCTGTACGCGGGAGCGGACGAGACGGACGTCGACGCGCTGGACGCGTTCGGCCGCCAGGCCGGGCTCGCCTTCCAGCTCATCGACGACGTGATCGGGATCTGGGGCGACCCGGCACGCACCGGCAAGCCGGCCGGGGCGGACCTCATGGCCCGCAAGAAGTCGCTGCCGGTGGTGGCCGCGCTCGCCTCCGGCACCCCGGCCGCCGCAGACCTGGCCGAGCTGTACCAGGGTCGATACGAGGAAGGGGAGTTGGAGCGTACGGTCCTCGCCATCGAGCGGGCGGGCGGCCGTGACTGGGCGCAGTTGCAGGCGGCCGACCGGATAAGCCGCGCGATGCAGGAGCTGTCCCGCGCGGTGCCGGAACCGGAGGCGGCGGGCGGCCTGCTGGCCCTGGCCGAGTTCGTGACCCGGCGCAGCACCTGACCCACGACCACGACCCACAGCCCCGGAGCGCCCGGCCCAAGCGGCGGCGGTCCAAACATGAAGCGCGCCTG
>CBFHCJ010000368.1:0-6965 GCA_965654005.1 uncultured Streptomyces sp.
ACGGGCGCGACGATCGCCAACATGGTGCAGACGTCGGCCGCCATCAACCCCGGCAACAGCGGTGGTGCCCTGGTGAACCTCGACAGCCAGGTCATCGGCATCCCGACCCTGGCCGCCGTCGACCCGGGCCTCGGGGAGGGCGCGGCGCCCGGCATCGGGTTCGCGATCCCGGCGTCCACGGTGAAGTCGATCGCCGACCAGATCATCGAGGACGGCAGGGTCACCGACTCGGGCCGGGCGGCGCTCGGCATCACCGGCCGTACCGTCGTGAACGACGACTACCAGGCGGCGGGCGTGGCCGTCGTCGAGGTACTGGCGGGCGGGGCGGCCGACCGGGCCGGTCTGCAGCGCGGGGACATCATCACCCGGCTGGGTGACGAGGACATCACCACCATCACGTCCCTGGCCGAGGCACTGGCCGGCGAGAAGCCGGGTGAGCGGACGGCGGTGACGTACACCCGCAACGGCAGTGAGAAGAAGGTGGATGTGACGCTGGGTGAGCAGTGACGGGAGAGGGAGGGGCAGTGGGCGAGGGAGCGGGGCGAGGGCGTACGGCCGCCCTCGCCCCTCGGCTCATGCCTCGGCGTGCAGGCTCATCGGGCCGTAGATCTCGCTGGCGTCCTCGAACAGGCGCACCTGGTCCGCGCCGCCCTCCTGAAGTGCCTTCCAGTGCTCCCCGATCCATGACTCGGCGTCCCCCTGGGTGGTGAACTCCTCGGGCTGCACCGCGGGCTGGACCTCCGCCCCGTCGGCCTTCTCGAACCGCCACGTCCATGCCGCCATGTACGCCTCCAAGATGTGGGCACATACAGAGCAGGACCGATCTAGGTCCCGCTGCTGCTCCGAGCCTATGCGCTCCGCTGGGTGCGAGGTCAGAGGATTGCGGGGGTTTGATCGTCGGGCGCGGGTTGTTCGTGGCCGGTCGCTCCCCCAGGTTCTCGGCTTCGCTCGAACAGGGGCCCCCGTCGCGACGGAGCCGCACGATGTCACCGCCCACGCCCCCTGGGGCACGCACCTGGACGCGCGCCGCATACGGCGACCCGGGAAAATCGGGTCCGTGGACGTGACTTTGCTCGGTACCGGTGCCCCCGCGGGACTCCCCCGCCCCGACTGTCCCTGTGCGGCCTGCGCGCGTGCGCTCGGTGAGGAGGCGCGGGCGGCGACCGCCGTGCTCGTCGACGGAACGCTGCTGCTGGACCTGACGCCGGGCGCGGCGTTCGCGGCAGCGCGCGCCGGGCACTCTCTGGGCGGTGTACGGCAGGTGCTGCTTTCGCATCCGCACGACGGGCCCCCGGTCGAGGTCCCGGCGGGCCTGCCGCAGCCCGGGCGGGTGCCGGACGGGCGGGAGTTGGCGTTGCTGACCGGGCACCGGGTACGGGCGCTCGCGATGGACGCGCCGGGCAGGGGGTACGCGGTGACCGGTCCCGACGGGCTGCGGCTGCTGTATCTGCCGCCCGGCGCGGCGCCCGCTGGGCTGGGAGAGGCGACGGAGTCGTACGACATGGTGGTCGCGGACGTGGTGGGGCGGCCGGACGCGCTGGCGAAGCTGCGGGCGGTGGGGGCGGCGGGGCCGACCACCGACGTCGTCGCCGTGCACCTCGATCACGATGTGCCGCCGGGCGCGGAGCTGCGGCGGCGGCTAGCGGCGGCCGGGGCGCGGGCGGTGCCGGACGGGACGACGCTGACCCCGGGCGGATACGCAGACGTCTCGGCCGTACCGGACGTGCCGCGGCGCACGCTCGTCCTGGGCGGGGCGCGGTCGGGCAAGTCCGCGGAGGCGGAGCGGCGCCTCGAGGCGTTCCCCGACGTGCTGTACGTGGCGACGGGCGGGTCGCGGAACGGGGACACGGAGTGGGTGGCGCGGGTGGCCGCGCACCGGGAGCGGCGGCCGGGGTCCTGGCACACCGCCGAGACCTGCGACCTCGTGCCGCTGCTGGCACAGGACGGGCCGCCGCTGCTGATCGACTGTCTGTCGCTGTGGCTGACCGACGCGATGGACGCGGTGAACGCGTGGGACGACGCGGAGTGGGCGGGCGGCGGTGAGCGGGCGCTGCGGGCCCGCGTGGAGGAACTCGCGGCGGCGGTGCGGGGGACGCGCCGGACGGTCGTCGCCGTCTCGAACGAGGTCGGCTCCGGCATCGTCCCGGCGACGGCGTCCGGCCGCCGTTACCGCGACGAACTGGGCCGGGTGAACGCGGCGTTCGCGGCCGAGTGCGAGCTCGTGCTGCTGGTGGTGGCCGGACAGGCGCTGACCCTACGCGGGTGACGCCGCCCGGCGTGCGACGATCCGGTAGGCGTTGGAGAAGCGGGTGCGCCGCAGCAGCGGTGCCAGGGTGTGGTCCAGGGCCGTGGCACCCGCCACCAGCGGCGTGCCGGCCGCTACCAGGGCCGTGCGCAGCCGTCGCTGGAACCGGGTCGGCGGGACCGCCCGCCACGGGGCGTCCGGGGCCGGCAGCACCCGGGCCAGGGCCAGGGCGAGGGCGCCCGCGATGTCGTACGGCGTGTGCGGCTCGCGCCGGTCGGTGCCGACGATCACGCAGCCCAGGGCCTCCAGTTCGGCGAGCAGGTTGCCGAGCGGCATCAGATGCAGGTGGCGCGGCTGGCCGTAGGACACCCACCACTTGCCGAGCAGCGTGCCGAACGCGCAGTCCGGGTCGGGGACTTCGACGATCAGATGGCCGCCGGGGCGCAGCACGGTCAGGGCGGCGCGCAGTTCGGCGCGTGGGTCCGGTGTGTGCTCCAGGTGGTGGAACATGCTGACGACGTCGTAGCGGTAGCGCAGTCGCGCGATGATCTCCGGGTCGGTGAGCCGGCCGCGGTGGGCCTCCTCGATACGGCCCGCGGCTCGTGCCTTCTCGACGCGCCGGGTGGGGTCGAGGCCGTCGAAGGACGTGTACGGGTGGACCTCCTGGGCGGCCTGGGGGAAGTGGCCGTGCCCGGTGCCGATGTCGAGCCAGCTCTCCGGCTCCGGGAAGGGCAGCATCGCGCGGGCCGCGGCCCGGTGGCGGCGGGTGCTGCCGCGGGCGGCGAGAAGGCGTTCGGCGAAGCCGTCGAGTCCGTGGTGGTCCTCGTGGAAGTCGTGGTGGTAGAAGGCGAGCCCCTCGGCGGTGAGCCGGGGATTCTGGAAGGCGTGGGCGCAGTCCCGGCACTCGTCGACGGCGAACGTGCCCGGCCTGTGCCGCACCAGGTCGGGTGTGCGCAGCCGGGTGCGCAGCCGCTTCGAGCCGCACCACGGGCAGTCCTCGCGGCGCGGCTCGCTCAACCTGCCGGTGCCCCGGTCGAGTTGGCCGGGACTCTCGGTGCGGCGCGCGTCGGCCGGCTCCGGGGTGGGGGGCATGGGCGGCTCCTGGGGGCGTGGCCGTGAGGGCACACGACAATACGTACCTAAACGGTACGTACGGGATCTCGCTCACCGGTGCAACGACGTGCCGTCGACGTGGCGCCCCCGCGTTCGATCTCTGCCGGTACTGTTCGGCGAATGAGCTCGCTTAATCTCGACGACTTCACCGATCTGATCGGGCGCCCCCACGGCGGGGTGCGCCGCGACGCGGAGGCGCGCCGGGAGCGTCAGATCGTGCCGCCCGGGGCACTGGGCCGCCTCGACGACCTGGGTGAGTGGCTGGCGGCGGCGCAGTCCGCCGTGCCGGTGCGGCCGATCGGGCGACCGCGTGTGGTGCTCTTCGCGGGTGACCACGGGGTCGCCGCGCTCGGCGTGTCGGCACGGCCCGCGGGCAGCGCGGACCGGCTGGTGCGGGCGGTGCTGGAGGGCGCGAGCCCGGCGTCGATCCTTGCGCGGCAGCTCGACGTGCCCGTACGCGTGGTCGACATGGCGCTCGACTGCGATCCGGCGAACCTGCCGGAGGACGTCGTACGGCATCGGGTGCGGCGCGGCAGCGGGCGCATCGATGTCGAGGACGCGCTCACCCCGGAGGAGACCGAGGCGGCGTTCCGGGCGGGGATCGCGGTCGCGGACGAGGAGGCGGACGCGGGGACCGATCTGGTGGTCCTGGGCGATGTGAGCGTCGGCGGTACGACGCCGGCGGCCGTGCTGATCGCCGCGCTGTGCGGGACGGACGCGTCCGTGGTGACCGGGCGCGGGGGCCTCGCGATCGACGACCTGGCGTGGATGCGCAAGTGCGCGGCCGTACGGGACGCGCTGCGGCGGGCCAGGCCGGTGCTGGGCGACCAGTTGCAGTTGCTGGCGGCGGTGGGCGGGGCCGATCTGGCCGCGATGACGGGCTTCCTGCTGCAGTGCGCCGTGCGCAAGACGCCGGTGATCCTGGACGGGGTGGTGTCGGCGGCGTGCGCGCTGGTCGCGCAGCGGATCGCGTTCCGCGCGCCGGACTGGTGGCTGGCCGGACAGAACAGCGGGGAGCCTGCGCAGGCCAAGGCGCTGGACCGGATGGCGCTGGAGCCGCTGCTGGAGCACGGCGTGACCGTCGGCGAGGGCGCCGGAGCACTGCTGGCGCTTCCGCTGGTACGGGCCGCCGCCGCGCTGGCGGCGGAGTTGCCGGAGAAGGCGACGGAGGCGGAGGAGACGGACGCGGCAGACGCGGCAGACGCCGCCGAGGAGGGGAAGGAAGAGAAGGAGCAGTCGGGCTCCTGAGGGCGCGTCGGGCGCATCGGGCGCATCGGTTGCGTCGGGCGCGTTACCGACCGGCCGAATTCTGCCTTGTACTGCTCCCCCGCACACCCCCAAGCGCCCCATATCATCGCCCTTCATGGGAGATGCCCGTTTTGCTGCGGAACAGGAACGCACGGTTCGGTCGGGGGGCGGGGCGCGGCGGTCCAGTCGGGCCTCCCGGCGGGCCGCCGCGTTCGCGGTCTGGTATCTGCGCGCCGTCACCTTCATCAACTTCCTCTCCGCCGTGTGGGTTTCCTTCGGGCAGGACGTGCGGCGGCACAACCAGGAGAACCTCTTCACGCCGTACCTGCTGACCGCGGGTTTCGCCTCCGGTGTGTTCACGATGTTCCTCGCCGTCACGATGCGGCGGCGCAAGCGGGCCGCGTGGATCCTCAACCTCGTGCTCAGCGGGCCGTTCCTGGTGCTGTTCGCCTTCGCCATGGCCTTCCCGGAGATCCGGCAGTACGCGCAGAACTGGGTCTCCCTGGCCCTCACCGCGGCATTCGTCGGCTCGCTCCTCGTCGGGCGGCGGGAGTTCTACGCCAAGGGTGACCGGTCCAACCCCCGGCTCGCCGCCGTCGTCGCGGTCGGCGGACTGCTCGTCTCCTCGTTGCTCGCCACGCTCCTGGTGACCGTCACCAACACCGCGCACGCCCACCGTTCGACCTTCCTGGAGCGCTGGCGCTACGGCACCCTGCGGCTCGTCTCGGTCGCCGTCGACGACTCGCACTACCCGGGGATCGCCACCCCCAACTGGGTCAACGTCGCCGTCAACGTGTGCAGCACGCTGCTCGTCCTCGCCGTCCTGTACGCCGCCTTCCGCTCCCGGCGCGCGGTCGACCCGATCACCGAGGACGACGAGAAGCGGCTGCGGGTGCTGCTCGACCGGCACGGCGACCGGGACTCACTCGGGTACTTCGCGCTGCGCCGGGAGAAGAGCGTGATCTGGTCGCCCACCGGCAAGGCGGCGGTCGCCTACCGCGCCGTCGGCGGGGTCTCACTCGCCTCCGGCGATCCGCTCGGCGACCCCGAGGCATGGCCCGGCGCCATCGAGCTCTGGCTCGCCGAGGCGCGGGCACACGGCTGGATCCCGGCCGTGATGGGCGCGAGCGAGGAGGCCGGGACCGTGTACGCGCGGCACGGCCTCGACGCGCTCGAACTCGGTGACGAAGCCATCGTGGACATCGGCGAGTTCACCCTCGACGGGCGGGCCATGCGCACCGTCCGCCAGGCCTACAACCGCGTCAGGCGCGCCGGGTACACGGTTCGTGTGCGGCGTCACGAGGACATCCCGGCCGACGAGATGGCCTACCTCCTGGAGAAGGCCGACGACAGGCGCGACGGGGCCACCGAGCGCGGGATCAGCATGGCGCTGGGACGGCTCGGCGACCCTGAGGACGGGCGGTGCGTGATGCTCGACTGCACGGACGCCAGCGGTGAGTTGCGGGCGCTGCTGTCCTTCGTGCCGTGGGGGCCGCACGGGCTCTCGCTCGATCTGATGCGGCGCGACCGGGACTCCGAGAACGGGCTCATGGAGTTCATGGTGCTCGAACTCCTGCGCCGCGCCCGGGAGATCCAGATCACGCAGGTTTCGCTCAACTTCGCCATGTTCCGGTCCGTCTTCGAACGTGGTGGGCGGCTCGGCGCCGGACCGGTGCTGCGGCTGTGGCGTTCGCTGCTCAGCTTCTTCTCGCGCTGGTGGCAGATCGAGTCGCTGTACCGCGCCAACGCGAAGTACCGGCCCATCTGGGAGCCCCGGTTCCTGCTCTTCGAGAAGAGCGCGGACCTGCTGCGCATCGGCGTCGCCTCGGCGCGCGCCGAGGGGTTCCTGGAGGCTCCGGGACTGCCGAAGTGGCTGCACCGCAGGCTCCTCCAGTCGCACAGATGACGAACACCGCACAGACGAGGACCGACGGACGGATGGGGACCGCTGGATGAACAACCTCGCCCGCCTGGCCCGAGCCGAATGGGGACCGCTGTACGTCACCCTGCGGCAGGCACTCGAACGGCGCGGCCGGCGGGCGATAGCCATGACGCTCGCGGCGGTGTGCCTGACGGCGGTCCTGCAGTTCGTGCAGAACCAGTCGTGGGGCTTCCGGTTCGTGCAGAACATCGGGTCCGTACGGGCCGAGGAGCCGCTGCCGCTGGCCCTCCTGCGCACCCCGCTCTCCTTGTACGTACCGGCCCTCGACCTGCCGGTGTGGGGCGCGCTCCTGCAGATCCTCTTGGTGTTCGGGATCGCCGAGATCTGTCTGGGCTGGGGGCGCACGCTCGTCATCGCGTACGTCGCCACGCTCGCCGGCACGCTGTACGCGCGTGTGGGCATCGCCCTCGGCCCCGA
>CBFHCJ010000369.1:0-6963 GCA_965654005.1 uncultured Streptomyces sp.
TGTCGGGTCCCGGGTGATGGGCGGCACGGATTGGGCTTATCGCGGGTGGGGGGGGGGTGACAGCAGTATCGGTTTCACCCCACCCCCTTCCTGTGGTGTTGGGCCAGGGCAACGAGCCTTCAGACCGCGAGTAAAACTTCGGGGCCCGAAGACGAACGCCTGACGGCCGTCGGGCCGATCGACGAAGGGGGACTCCCCAGCGATGACTGCCGCCGCCGAACTCGAAATCCATACGGACCGCCTCACGCTGCCGCGGCCGGCACCCCGGCGGGCGGCGCCGATCCGCGCTTCGAGAACGGTCCGCTCGCGGTCGTCGACGTCGACGACGGGTAGATGCTGGCGTATTACGTCGGCGGCCTGGTCCTGGACGTGCCCGCCAAATCCATCCCGGCTTTGGTGGAGTGGACGCTGAAGGAGGCGCAGCTGAGGCAGACGAAGCTGTCCGGGCCGGGCAAGGACGCCGACCCGCTGCTCGTGCTTACCGAGGCCGCGCTGGAGCGTTACGGCCTGCTCACCAGCCGCGCCCGAAAGAAGGTACAAGCCGCCCAGCAGCCGGCAAGCGCCGGAGCCGACCATCAAGCACCCCACGGTAGGTTGATCGACATGGGCAACCACATCACCCAACGGCAGACCGGCCGGACCTCGATGTCGCGGAGCGATTCAGCGTGGGCATAGTCCCCGACTACGTGTTCACCCTGCCGGCGGTGATCGCCGCGGGATGGATCCTGTCGTGGTGGGGAACCCAGCGGATCCGGTGGGTCCTGCTGTCCGCCGCGGCCGTCGTCTCCGTGCTCTGCATCGTCATCGGCTTCCAGACGAAGGGGCCGCCGGTGACCCCGCAGAACGTCGGCTGCTCACCGGCCTTTTGAGTGCATGGATCCGCATCCGATCTACTGGATCGCGGCCGGACTACTCGGCTTCGGATGCTGCTTCGCGTTGCTGGTCCTGACGATCGTGGGCGAGGCGATTTTTCCAAAGCCCTGGAACAGCGCCGCAACGAGGCGTACGAGGCCATGGTGGAACTCATCAACCGCGCCAAGGCCACGGACCGACTGCGCGAGGACTTCGACCCCTCAGACCTGGTCCTGATCCACATGGCCAACGCAGGGGTCGTCAACGCCACCGGCGACGCCGCCCCCGACTCCTGGCGGCGCGTCGTCGCCATGCTCATCCAGTCCTGCGAGGCACCAGCCCGTGGGCCCCTGCCTCCTTCGCCCGACCATGACGCCCTCTACAGGGCCATGCTCCGCACCAGCCCGGCGGACCCCACGACACCGGCACCAGGCGAGAGCGCCTGACGAGACGGCGAACTCCCGCGTGGCATCGTCGCCAGCTGAAAGGGGCGCTGCGCTACTCGCCCATTCCGTCACTTCGGGAGCCGCATTTCGTCGGCAGCCCCTGCTGGCGGAGGGGCGCGATGTGGGTAGGCCGACGTTCCAGTCGTCGCGTCGGCTGGCACCCGGAAACGGGCCGGAGTGCTGGGTGCCGCGCCGGGCCCTTTACGCCGCAGCGGGGTCGGCCTCCTTGCCAGGGTCCGTGTCCTGCTCTGTGGGCTGTTGTGCCTGATCAGAGCAGGTGCGGCGTCCTGCCTCATGATGCCTCGTGCTGCACGGTCCAAAGGCGTCCGTGCACCGCTCGTCCGCCGGCGGCCACTGCGGCGGCGCTTGGCGCTGGGATCGGGCATGTTGTCACCCTCCTCCAAGGCTTCCGCGCTATCCCTTGCGACCGACCCAGGAGGTCTCGGCGGCCGTCTATGCGGTGTCGAGGAGGAAGTCGTAGTAGTCGGTGGGTCCGACGAGGACGGCCTGGAAGTGCAGGGGTTCACCGTCGGTGTCGAGGGGGACGTCGTGACCGGCGGTGCGGGTGAGGCCGAGGGAGAGGCGGGGCACGACCCAGTGGCTGGGTTCGGTGTGCAGGACGTTCAGGCCCATGGCCCGCAGTTGCTCGACGAGTTGCAGGGCGGGGGTGCGGAAGACGTCGATGCCGCGGAAGCGGATGATGATGTCCTCCGGGCCGGGCCGGGGGATCCAGACTTCCGCGGCTTGCAGCGTCTTCGCGCCCTTTATGTGGAAGACGATCTCGAACTGGGAGTGTAGGGCGGTGACCTTCATGGGGCGGAACTGGGCGGTTGAGCCCTCGTTGACCACCTTCACGTTGCCCAGGCGTGCCGCCGCGGTCTTGACCTCCTCGGTGGGCATGCCGAGGGGGAAGCCGGTGATGCCGTTCGGGGGGTCCAGTTCGAGATCCATGCGGGTCATTTTAGGAGGCAGTTCCGGATCTTCCAGCCGTTGTCAAAGAGGTACTTCTGGAACGGCTTGTTGGTCTTCATGTGGTTGACCATCTCCTTGATGGCGGCGTCGTACTTGGTGCCGTACATCTTGCGGATCATGCCGATGTCCATCTTCATGGCGACGTCGAACTTGCCCTGCTGGATGAGGCTGCGCTGCTTGGCGCGCCAGGCGATGGACTCCGCGCCGGAGCCGGTGCTGATGAAGTTGCGGTGGTCGTCGTATTCCATCCGGATCGCGGGGCCGGCGCCGTAGCTGAGCTTGGCGCTGCCGATGCCGAGGTAGGCGTCGCGGGCCGGGACGTGGTTGCGCTCGTAGCTGTTGTTGTCGCTTCCGTCGGTCCAGTTGCTGGGCCGCAGGCTGTAGTGGGAGCCTCCCCAGCCTTGGGGCTGCCTCTTGGGGGCCAGGCCGAGCGGGTCGATCCAGAACAGGGGGTTGGGGACGTATCCGTGCGGGTTGGGGCCGGCCTCCAGCCCGTACGGGTCGGTGCTGAGGTAGCGGCCGGTGGCCGGGTCGTAGTAGCGGAAGTAGTTGTACTCCAGGCCGGATTCGTCGTCGTGGTACTGGCCTGGTCGTCCGAGTGGGCAGGACGGTACTTCGGCCGGTGAGTGGGTGAGTCGGCGTCCCCACAGGGTGGTGTCGGCGTTCCAGGCGATGCGGCCGTCGGGGGTGACCAGTTCGCTGGGGGCATCGACGAGGTCGGTGACGATGGCGAAGAACCGCTGGTCGACGGGGCCGCTGTCCGCTTGCCAGCAGCGTTCGGTCTGGGTGAGGGGCCGCCAGGTGTCGGGTTCCCAGTCCCAGGCGAGGGTGTGCCGGCTGTGGTCGGCGCGGGTGGTGCACTGTTCGGCGAGTTGCAGGCCGTCCCAGGTGAAGACCGTCTCGACGGTGCGGCCGTCGGCATGGTCGCCGGGCGACACGTCGAAGTCGACGTCGCGTACGGCGGCGGTGCATCCGGTGCAGTCGGGGTGGTCGAGGCGGTGCTTGGCGGTCCGGCGTCCGAGCGGGTCGTAGGTGTAGGCCCAGGAGCCGCGGTCTGGGGTGTCGAGGCGAACCAGTTGGTCGTCGGCGTTCCAGGTGTAGCGCCACTCGCGGCGTTGTCCGGACAGGGTGCGCACCAGGCGGTGTATCAGGCGGCCTTGGTCGTCGTACTCGTAGGAGGTGCGTCCGGCCGTTCGCAGGAGTGTTCCGGTGTGGGCTCGTTCGCCGGTGCTCGCGCTGTCCGGGAGGCGTGTTCTGGGCGTGGGTGATGTTGCCGAGCGGGTCGTAGGCGTAGGTCTCGTTCCAGTTCTCGGCGCTTATTCGGGTGACCCGTCCGGCGGGGGTGAGGGTGTAGTCCCGTCGTCCGCGCAGGTGATCGGTGATGGCCTGGGGCATGCCGTCGGCACGGTAGGTGTAGCTGCGTTCCTGCAGGCTGGTGTAGGGGTTCGGGTCTGACGCGCTGTTGCGGGCCCAGATGGCCTGGGCGGTGAGGCGGTCGCAGGAGTCCCAGGTCTGGGTGAGGGCGGCGCCGGTGCCGATGTAGCGGGTAGTTTCGCGTCCGTTGGGGTCGTAGGCGAAGGTCAAGGAGCCGAGGAGCCCGGCCAGGGAGGTCGGTTGGCTGTTGGCGTCCCAGGTCCAGGTGGAGACGATGCCGGTGGGAGTAGTGCGGCTGGTGCGTCGCCCGAGCAGATCGTAGGTGTAGATGGTGGTGCGGCCGTCCACGGTTTCGCTCAGGACCCGGCCGGCGGCGTCGCGGATGTACTCGATGACGCTGCCGTGGCTACTGGTTATGCGGACCAGGTGTCCGCGCTCGTCGTACGTGGCGGTGGTGGTCGACCCGTCGTGGTTGCGCCGTTCGGTCAGCTGGCCCGCCGCGTCGTAGCTGAAGGTTGTGGTGCGGTCGGCGGCGTCGATGATTTCGAGGAGTTGGTCGGCGCCGTCGAGCCGGTAGGTCAGGTCCCGGCCGTTGAAGTCGGTCTCGCCGACCAGGTGTCCGGCCTCGTCGTACCGGTACCGCCACACCGCACCGTTCGCGGTGACCGCGAGGAATTGCAGCTCGGTGTCGTAGGCGAAGTGCTGCTCCTCGCCGTCAGGTAGGACGCGGCTTGTCACCCGGCCGAAGGGGCCGAGCCGGTACTGGGTGACGGCCTCGGCCTGGTCGCGGATCTCGGTGACGTTGCCCTCGGGGTCGTAGGACCAGGTCTCGCGGCTGCCGTCGGGGTGGATGCGCTCGGTGACCTGCCCCTCGACGCGGCGGACCAGGCGCGTGGTGTTGCCCGCGGGATCGGTGTAGGTGGCGAGGCGCCCGAAGGCGTCATAGGTCGCGCGGACCGTGTGCCCGAGCGGGTAGGTGATCGCGGTGATCAGACCGGCCGGGTTCGTCTCGACGCACTGGGTGTGGCCGAGCGGGTCGGTGACCGATACCAGGCGTCCCTGGGTGTCGTACTCCCGGACGGTCCGGGCGCCGGTGGCGTCGGTGGAGGTGAGGAGGTTGCCGGGCGCGTCGTAGGTGAAGGCCGCCAGGACGGCATCGCCGCGGGTGACGGACGCGACCTGGCGCAGGTCGGTGTAGGCGAGGGTGACGGTGCTACCGTCGGGTTCGATCACGTGGGCGGGGTCGCCGTGGTCGTCGAGCTCGAACCGGGTAGTCCGGCCGATCTCGTCCGCCCGGGCAACAACGCGGCCCTGTTCGTCGTACTCGGTCACCGTGGCATTCCCGAGCGGGTCCACGATCTTGCAAACCTGGTGCTGCTCGTCGTAGTGGTACTCGGTGGCGTGCCCCAGGCTGTCGACAGCGGTGGTCACCGGGCGGGCGGTGTCGTAGTGGAAGGCGGCGGACAGGTACCCGTCCTGGCCGATGCCCTGAATTACCCGGCCCTCAGCGTCGTAGACGTACTCGTAGTGCTGACCGTTCCGGTCGATCCAGGCGGCATCTGGCCGGCATCGTCGTACTCGTAGACGTACGGCACTCCCGAGGAGTTGACGACGCCGACCAGGTGGCCGTCCGGGTAGTACTGGTAGCCGGCCACCGTCGTGCCCTGCCTGTGCGCGGATCCGTCGAGCAGCCGCAGCCCCTCCACCCGCAGGCCCTCGGAAGTGACGACTGTGTCGACCGCGACCCGGTACCCGCAGGAATGCCGCATCTCAACCGGCGCACCGGCCTCGTCACGGAGGAAGTCGATCCGGTGGCCATTGCGGTCCGACAGCGCCGCGATCGGCCGGATCTCGCCCACCCGGTACTCGCCGGATATGCCCGGGGCATCGAAGTGGCGGGTCCAACCGCGGTCCGGATCAGCGATGGTGATGGTGCCGTTGCGCTGGTCCCACGTCAGCGGCCACCGGGCACCGGCGAGCGGCAGCACCGGCCGGCCCGCGGCGGGGTGCGGATAGTGCAGGATCTGCGCGTCGTCACCGGCGAAGTGGATACCGTCGGCATCGATCTCGATCCGCTCATCGAGCGTGGAGGACCAGCCGCCGCCGAACAGTCGACCACCGATGTACCCGGACGCGTACGCCCGGCGCAACACCATCGGTAACAGGCCGGGCAGGTACAGATCCACCTCCAAGGTGATCACCTGACCGGAGACCACGTCCACAGGGTCGCCAGCCGTACGGCAACGACCGTTGCCCAAGGCTGCCTGCCCACGCCGCCCGCCACGGCCGGGGAGCGCGGACGTCCTTCTCCCCGCCCTTGAGGATCTTTGCCAGCTCCGCAACGTGCTTCTCCTCGACCTCCCGCACGTTCGCGGCGACCTTCCGCAGGTTCTGCCCAGTCGAGTGGTAGAAGTTCTTGACGGCCTTGCCAGCGTCCTTCGCCAGCGCCATCCCGACCCTCTGCGCCGCGTGCTCCAGCGCCTTGACGATCTGGTTGCTCACTCGACACTCACCCCGGCGAGCTTGGAGCCGAACGTCTCTGCGTGGGCCGCGATGGTTTCCGCGTGTTGCTGCATGGTCTGCGCGTGCCCCTCCACCTCGTCCAGGTGAATTCGGAAACCCCCGGCGGCACCGCCCCCGCCACCGGAGACACCGAGCGCGGCCTCCGCGGTCTGAAACACCAGCCCGCTCACCGCTCGGCCCACCACCTCCACCAGCGGTTCGACGGCGGCTTCGATCACCTGACCGATGACGTACTGCTCCAACTGCTGCTCGAGGTAGTTGACCAGCTTCTTCGCCGCCTCCTCGATCAACACCACCGCGGCCTCAGCAGCACCGAACGTCGCCACCGCAGCCGCCTGGTCCGCCACGAACGCCGCAGCCATCGCCACCAGTTCGCCGATTGCCTCGGCCTTCATCCCCACTATCACATCGGCTGCGGCGTCCAGCGCGGTCGCCACCACATGGCAGGCATCGACCAGGTCGTTCATGTGGCTGCCTGACAGCTGCGACCACTTGTCCAACAGTGCCTCGTACGAAGCACCTTGGTAGGAGTCGGCGAGTCCCTGGATCGTCGAGGTTGCGTCGTGATGGGTGTTTTCGACGTTCTCAGCGAACTCCCGGACGTGGACGGCGAACTCCCGAACCCTGTCCTCATTCACCTGGGGCCAGTTCACTCCGATGAACTGCAGGAACGCCACCACCTCGTCAGGCAGCTCGATCGCCACAGGCCCCTCCCCCGACATCAGCACACCTGCCCGATCCTAGTAGGGCTTTGTTAGGTTCTGTGGTGAGGTTCGGGTGCGGGGGCGGGTTGGCC